>DASWGE010000101.1:0-20624 GCA_036393895.1 Streptosporangiaceae bacterium
CGGCCAGCCGTCGTCGAGGGCCGCGGCGACCAGCTGACGTGCCTGCTCCTTGGCGCCGGGCGCGACCGAGTCCTCGAGGTCGAGTATCACCTCGTCGGCGGCGAGGCCCACGGCCTTGGCCAGGAACCTCTCGCTGCTGCCCGGGACGGTCAGGCATGTTCGTCGGGGGTGATCGGCGGTGGTCATGAATCGATGATGCCGTGCCTGGCGTTCGACGCGGTCCGTGGGTGCTTCTAGCATGAACGCATGTCACGCACTACTGTCCCGGAGTCCGGCACCGACGGTCCTTGGAGCCCTGCGCTTGGTTCGGTCACCGTCGAGCAGATCATGCAGGCGTTGGCCAGCGTGCAGGACCCGGAGATCCGGCGGCCGATCACCGATCTCGGCATGGTCAAGAACGTCGAGGTCGGGACCGGGGGCGCGGTCAGAGTCGACGTGTACCTGACAGTTTCTGGCTGCCCGCTCCGAGACACGATTACACGCGATGTCAAGGCCGCCGTCGGAAAGCTGGCGGGGGTGAGCACCGTCCAGGTCGAGCTCGACGTGATGAGCCAGGAGCAGCGCCAGGACCTCCAGGGCAAGCTGCGCGGCGGCAAGCCAGAACGCGAGATCCCATTCGCCAGCCCCACCTCGCTGACCAAGGTTTACGCGGTCGCTAGCGGCAAGGGCGGCGTCGGCAAGTCGTCGGTCACCGTCAACCTCGCGGCCGCCCTCGCCGCCGCGGGCCAGAAAGTGGGCCTGCTGGACGCCGACATCTACGGCCACTCCGTGCCCAGGATGCTCGGAGTGACCGGACGACCCACGCAGGTCGAGCAGATGATCATGCCGCCAGTCGCGCATGGCGTGAAAGCGATTTCCAGCGGAATGCTGAAGAAGGGCAACGAGCCGCTGCCGCTGCGAGGACCGATCCTGCACCGGCTGCTGCAGCAGTTCCTGGCTGATGTCTACTGGGGCGACCTTGACGTACTACTTCTCGACCTGCCGCCAGGCACCGGCGACGTGGCGATCTCGGCCGGCCACCTGATCCCCGGCGCCGAGCTGATCGTGGTGACGACACCGCAGCTGGCCAGCGCGGAGGTCGCTGAGCGGGCGGGATCGCTCGCCACTCAGTTGCACCAGCATGTGGTCGGGGTGATCGAGAACATGGCCTTCCTGCCCTGCCCGCATTGCGACGAGCGGATCGAAGTGTTCGGCAAGGGCGGCGGCCAGGCCGTCGCGCAGACCCTGAGCCGACTGATCGGCTCGGATGTGCCGGTGCTCGGAGAGATCCCGATCGACCTGCGGCTGCGGGAGGCGGCCGATGACGGAGTGCCGCTCGTGCTCGCTGAACCGACGGCACCGGCGGCGGCAGAGCTGATCAAGATCTCTCAGCTGATCGGCGCGAGGTCGCGCAGCCTGGCGGGGCGCCAGCTAGGACTGTCGCCGGCCTGAGTCAGGTTGCTCTGAGTCAGGTTGCTCTGAGTCAGGTTGCCTCTGAGTCGTACGGCGGAACTTCGCCGGGCGCGAGCGTCGCGAGTACTGGCGGAGGCTCAGGCAATTCCGCGTACGGCCCATCGCCGTCCGAATCGGACCATGCGCTGGGGTCCTCATCGACGGGATCGAGCAAGTGCTTGCGGACGAATGCACGCGGATTAAGGTCGTTGAAATCGAAGTCCCTGAACTCAGGACCGAGGCTGTCAGATAGATCGGCACGTGCGTTATCGGCGAGCCGCCGGAGGTCCCGCAGCGCGCGGCCGGCCTGGGACGCCATCTTAGGTAGCTGCTCAGGGCCGAAGACCACCAGGCCTATCAGCGCCAAGACCAGGATCTTGGTGATCGAGAGATCAAACAAGCTGCCTCGCGCTCCTGCCGTCGTGACCTCTCCGCGGACGAGGTCCATTAGGTCCAAGAGTAATCGTAATCTGCGGTCGCGGTATCACCCGAGCGGGTCAAACCAGGAACCCATCCGCTTGATGCCCCGCAGCACGCGATCCCAGAACCCGGTATCCCGGTCGTGCGGTAGCTGAGTGATGACCTGCGTGACCGACTCGGGGGGCGCGTCCGCGATGACCGTGTAGACGAAGCCGTCCGCCGACCAGGCCACGCCGTGCTCATCCAGGTCGCCCGACTCGGTCGCGTACACAGGCAAGCCATGTACTCGGGCCAGATGCCACCCGGGCAGCGTCCCCGACAGCTCGCCTCGCTGGATGAATAGCGAGACGACCGACAGCCCGTCGGAGTAGGAGGCGTCGAGCACGGGTCCTGACTTGGTTGCCGACCTGGTGACGCCGGCCAGTGCCATGTTGCCGGCCAGCGTCCTGGGAACCGGCCAGCCATCGTCCCGCAGCTCCGCGACCCGGGCGGCGGTAGGCCGCGAGCCCCGTCCCTGTGCTCCCGTGGGGGGCACATACGGGTCCCAGGCCTGACCTTGGGCGGGTGGCATCGATCGGATGTTGCTGGAGCCGATCTTTAGGTCGATAAAGGCACCTTCGCTGACCCGCCGGCCGCTCTCGTCGAACATCTCCCTGCGCAGCGGCAGGCCAGTGTCCCGGTCCAGCCAGAACTGGGCGGCAAGCGTGCCATCGTGACGCCTGACCACCACGATCCGCGCCGGGCGACTGCTCGACGACCCGGTCCCGACGTACTCGACGACGTAGTTGCTGCGCAGCAGGCTAAGCATCGTGGGGGAGATGGTCAGGACCCCCACCGCCGCGCCCGTATTGTGCGAGGCAGGACCTAGCATCGGAGCTGACACGGCGTGGTCGTCGGCGTCGCCGTCGGTTTCTGCCCGCTGCGGCATGCCGGCCTGGTGCCACACGTCGATGAGGTAGGTAGACGAGCCGCTGCTGCTTGACCAGGCGACCACCTGAATTCCGCGGTACGACACCGACCGGCAGGCGGCGACGGCGGCGGTCATCAGCAGCAGGCCGCGGCGCACCAGAGCGTTGTCCGCCGACGGTAGCGCAAACCGAGGGCGGGCCGCGGCGGGCCCGCCGGCCGCGGCGGACTGCGATGTTGACGCCGATTCCGGCCCGGCGAGCCTGTCTGCGAGCAGTACAAGCGCCGTCAGCATGGCGAGCGTGATACCCGCGACTGCGATCGCGAGCCGCAAGCGCCTCCAGTACAGCCAGATCATCGGGCTACTTGGAGCGAGGACTCGCCGGGTACGCTCGCGGCGAACCGCCCGATCGGCCCGGGCCAGACGAGGTAGGGCTGGCCGTCGCCGAGGCGAGCGGCCGTGGACTGGCTGGCGCGGGCGCGCTCGGCCCAGGGCGCTCGCTGCTGGCCGGTGCCGCAAGCTGGCCCAGGTGCGCCGGTCCGATCTGGCTTGGATCAACCGGGCCCCGGACATCAGCGCTTGATTGGTGGGAACGGTACCGCCCGCCGCCCACGTATCCGCCGGTGCCCCCGGAGTCTCCGACGGAGCCCGCAGGCTGCCAAACGTCATAGGTGTGCTGCAGCAGGTAACTGTCAACGGAAGGCGTTACCTTAGGCGCAGGCGGCCCGCTTGAGCCGTTCCCGAGCAGGAAGGCAGCGAAGGCGATCGCTATCAATGCGCTCCCTGCCGAGCCGGTCGCCAGCTTCCAGCCAGGGCGGATCTGGCGCGCCACGCGCACGGTCGCCGGACGCAGGTCCGCCAGGGGCCACGACGCCGACGCGCCGACGAAACCGGCAGGAGCGTGCTCGTCGCTGCGGGCAAGCTCGATCAGCCGGCTGGCGATAGCGGATTCAGCGCAGGTATCACCGAGCGCCGTGAGCCGGCGCTTGAGGGCGCGCATCGCATTGGCTTCCTGCCGGCAGGCATCGCACCCGGCAACGTGGTTGAGAACCCGGTCCCGCTCCACGCCGTCAAGCTCGCCGTCGACCAGCGCGGACAGCCAGCGTCCGAGGTGGCTCACGCTCGGCCCACCTCCCCAGCGACCGCGCCAGGAGGTCGGTCCCCGCCGCCCGTCCCGTCTGCCCCCTGGGCGACGGGAACTCGGGTCAGAAGGGCGGCGTCAGCGCCACGGTGACCCGGCACAGCGACACGCTTGGGCCTGCGGTGCTCAAGCGCTGCCCGTAGCTGGGCCCGGCCGCGGTGGATCCTGCTCCGCACCGTCCCTAGCTTCACTCCGAGCGCGTCGGCGATCTCCTCGTACGTCAGGCCCTCGATGTCACACAGGACGACAGCCGCGCGATACTCGGGCGGCAGATCGGCGAGCGCCGCGGCAATGTCGTGATCGAGATGGCGATCGTCGAAGGCCTGCGACGGCGTCGGCTCCGCGCCCCTCAAACGTGCGGCTGCCTCATCGCCAAGTCCCTCGAATCGGATCCGCTGCCGCCTGCGGGTGATGTCGAGGAACAAGTTGGTGGTGATGCGATGCAGCCAGCCCTCGAATGTCCCTGGCGTGTAGGTGGGCAGCGATCTGAATACGCGGACGAAGACTTCCTGCGTCAGGTCCTCGGCGTCATGGCTATTACCGGTCAGCCTGTAGGCGAGCCGGTAAACCCGGGCAGAATGCTCCCTGACGACATCTTCCCAGCTGGGCGGCGTCCATTGCGCAGCCTGACCTGGCCCAACCTGGTCCACCGCCTCAGTCTGCATCAACCATCCCTCGCCCGTCCCGCGGAGCGGCCGCAGGGTCCAGCGATTTCTCTTGGCGCGGTATCTCACATCTGTTGCGTAACCGCAATCGATCAACGTCTGGACCGCATGGCATGTTCCCGGCTGACCTTGGCTAACGCTAGGCTGCGGCGCGGGGCAAGTTTACTGAAGTCACCGGAGGCAGCCATCTTCCGCTCAGACGTCACCGGAATCCTCGACGAATTCGTTATTGAGGACGAGCCGCTTCTAACGGCGCGCGCGAACGCCGAACAGATTGGCGGCTGCGTCCCTGTGGCCCCGCTTACCGGCACGGTGCTGCGCTTTTTGGCCGCGGCCATCAGCGCGAAGGCGGTCGTCGAGATCGGCACCGGCTGCGGTACCTCGGGTATCTGGCTGCTCAGGGGGATGCGGCCTGGCTCGGTCCTCACCAGCGTCGACCTCGAGCCCGAGCATCACCGGCTCTCGAGAAGCGTCTTCGCGGCGGCGGGCTTCGGTTCGAGCAGGTACCGGCTGATTACCGGCCGGGCGCTCGAGGTTCTGCCACGGCTCGCGGATTCCGCTTACGACCTGGTCTTCTGCGATGCCGACAAGCGCGACTACCCAGAATACCTGGCCGCTGCGCTGCGCTTGCTAAGGCCGGGCGGGATCCTGGCGTTCGACAACGCCTTGCTGGCCGGCGATGGCATCACCGCCGCCCACAGCGACCCGGACCGGGCATCGGCTGGCGAACTGCGCGAACTTGTCTTCGGCAACGAGAACCTGGTGCCCATGTTGCTGCCGACCGTTGATGGCCTGCTGGCGGCGGTCAAACGGGCGAGCTAACGCGGGGTCAGATCTCGGCGGGCTCGCTTTGCTGCGCTGGCCGATTCCCGCCCGATCCGGTTCGGTCTTCCCGCAGCCAGCGGAGCAACAGCCTGGTGCCGAACCCGGTTCCGCCGGCGGTCAGCTCACCGTCGTCCGCGCTGCTTCGGGCGGCGCCAGCGATGTCGAGGTGGGCCCACGGCCGGGATCCGGCGAATTCCCGCAGGAAGAGCGCGGCCGTGATGGAGCCAGCACCGGCCGGCTCCCGTGGCACGTGCGCCAGGTCGGCGACCGGCGAGTTGAGAACGCTCCGGTAGTCCTCGACGAGCGGCATCCGCCACAACCGATCGCCGCTCGATTCGCCCGAGGTCAGCAGCGCGGCGGCAAGCTCCTCGCTGGTCGAGTACAAGGCCGCCAGGCTGCCGCCGAGAGCGATTCGCGCCGCCCCGGTCAGGGTGGCCAGGTCAACGATCTGATCCGGCTCGAGCATCGCGTCGGCGTAGGCGATCGCGTCGGCGAGCACGAGCCGTCCTTCCGCGTCCGTGTTCAGCACCTCGACGGTGCGGCCGCCGAACGCGACCAGAACATCGCCTGGCCGGTACGCGGATCCCGACGGCATATTCTCAGCCGCCGCGACTAGCCCGGTGACCTTGTCGGCAATACCAAGCTTCGCCAGAGCGGACATGGCCGCGATCACCGCAGCGCCACCAGCCATATCCGTCTTCATTGCCTTCATCGCGTCGTTGGGCTTCAGTGACAGCCCGCCGCTATCGAACGTGATCCCTTTGCCGACCAGGACCACGTGCCGCTTGGCCCCCGGCGGTTCGTAGCGAAGCTCAATCAACCTGGGCGGCCGGGCGGAGCCAGCCCCGACTGCCATCAGGCCGCCAAAGCCCGCACTAGCAAGTTCCTGATCTGTCCAGACCCTGACCACCAGGCCTGCTTCGGCCGCGACCTGGCCTGCGGCATCGGCTAGCCATTCCGGAGATTTTCGCACCGACGGGGTGTTGGTCAAGTCTCTGGCGAGCGCGACTGCCGTTGCGATTGTGCTGGCCTCTTCGATAGTCGCCGCAAGCTCGTCCCTGGCGGCCCAGGTAACCAGCAGCCGCACCTCAGCCTCGCTGGCGTCGCCAGCCTCTTTAGCCGAGGCGCCGGTCGCGGTGGACTTCTCGGAGTACCGGTAGGAGCCCAGCAAGACACCCTCGGCAAATGCCTGCACCTGCAGGGCTGGCTGACCGGCGACAACCGAGGACACCGCCCGATCACCGGGCTGCAGCATCCGTCCGATCTCGCCACCGGCGCGGCGAAGCGCGCGAGGCGACCTGTCGCGCACGCCGAGGAAGACGATCCTGACTGTTGACTGCCCGACCCGTGCCGCGGCCTCCGAACTCTGCCCGGCCTTGCCGGTTAGCTTGGCCGCCGTGACAATATCGGCGGCGGGGAGCGCCAGGATGGCATCGAGGGCCTCGTCTGCAGCCACCTGTCCATCCGGTCCGACCGGGACGATCATCAGGTCACACGCGTCCAGGTTGCCCTGGTCCATCCCGCGCAGGCAATCTCCGGCCGCGGCGAGGCCGGGGTGGCTCAGCGGGGTGACCGCAGCGATGACAGGCATCTGTCGCCCCGTGTCAGCCAACAGCCGATTCAAGCGCGTTGCTGAGCGCCTTTGCCTCATCGGGCGTCAATTCGACGACGAGCCGGCCGCCGCCTTCCAGCGGCACGCGCATCACGATCCCGCGGCCCTCCTTGGTGACCTCAAGCGGACCATCACCCGTCCGCGGCTTCATGGCCGCCATACTTTCTCCCCTTCCTGTGATCGAGCCGCGCATGACCGGGCCTCGCCACGTACTCCCGCGCTGCTCACAGCCTTACCTCAGTGCAGCGACACCATGCCTGTCGCCAGCCATCCGCTGCCTAGAGCCGCCAAGCCACATCTACATCAATCGGTATCTCTATTATCGTTCAGTTCACTGACCTTGGTGGCAACGATCACCGTTACGCCATCGCTGCGGGCTCGTCTCACGCGAGACTAGGTTCGTGAACGCCAGGTCGGCACTGTTCGATATATACGGCGATCACCTGCTCTCCCGAGGCGAGCAGGCGCCGGTTGCCGCTCTGCTCAGGCTGGTCGCGCCGCTGCGGATCTCAGCGCCTGCGGTAAGGACTGCGGTCTCCAGGATGGCCAGGCAAGGCTGGCTGGCGCCGGTCCGGCTTCCCGCCGGCGCCGGATACCGGCTGACGCCGCGCGCGGTAGGCCGCCTGCGGCAGGCCGCCGACCGGATCTACCGGCAGGATGCGCCGCCCTGGAACGGGCAGTGGCATGTCGTGGTTGTCGAACGGGTCGCCCACCGGGCCGGTCGCGAACGGCTGCGATCAGCACTCGGCTATCTGGGCTATGCCTGCCTTGACGGCTCTACCTGGATCAGCCCGCGTCCGTCGGTGGAACTCGATGCGTTGCTCGCCGCCGAGCGGATCAGGGCCGAGCGCTTCCACGCCAGCTACGACGGTGATGCTCGCAGCCTTGCTGCCAGAGCCTGGGATATCGACGGACTGGCCAGCGGTTACCGGCAGTGGCTTGAACGGGCTCGCGAGCTTGTCCGGCCAGCAGACCACGATCAGTCAGACGAGGAGGTGTTCGCGATCCGAAGCGAGCTAGTGCACGAGTGGCGCAAGTTCCTTTTTGTCGATCCTGGCCTGCCTGGCGAGTTGCTGCCTGCGCGCTGGCCAGGCAAGGATGCCGCCGAGTTGTTCCGTGCCGAAGCAAAACGCCTCTTGCCCGCCGCCGGGCGATTTGTTGACTGGTGCCTGGATGGCGGGACCCTTGTCAGTCCGGACCCTGATCCGCGCCGCGGGTCACTATCAGATCCTCATGCGCACAGACGATCCGCTCGGCCGCCTCAACCAGATCGGTGACTGGCAACCGGTCATAGCCTCCCTCAGGCTCCTGCCACCAGACGATCTCGCCCCGGCACCAAACGGTGAGCCGCCTGCTGACCGAAAGCACCGCCAGGTCGCCGCCTGCCTCGGTGACCGGCACCAGGCCGGCTCCCAGGCCCCGGTCGGCGAGCGCAGCGGCCAGCTCGGCGATCGCCCGCGAGCCGCGCGGTGCCAGCCGCTGGCTGGTGGCCAGCTCACTGCCAGGCGGAATGCGCAGCGCGAACCAGACCGCCTTGCCCTGCACCTTCCACGCTCCTAGCCGACCCCGGCTCAGGTGATGACCCCAGCGACCGGCCGACAGGCCCGCGACCATCTGCAGTCCGCGGCCGCGGATCGAATCGGGGCCAGCGGGCACGGAAGCGCCGACCGGGAGCGGCTCGCCCGCGTCCCACCCAGGTTCGGAGTCGAAAATTTTGCACACAAGCTCACGGCCAGCGCCGAATGCCCGGATGTATACCCAAATCTCCGGCATGCCGCTGACGGGGCGCCCTTGGCCACCGAACTCGATGTTGCCGTGAGCGTTCATCGTGTTGGCGGCGAGTTCGCTGGCCATCGTGACGCCGTCGTGGATCAGGTCGCCTGGCAGGTCGGACCCGGCAAGCGCTTCGCGAAAGAAGCGCCTGGCCGCGCTGGCGCACGTGTTGTCGAGTGGAAGCGGCCGCACGAAGCAGCCGCCACCGCGGACGCTGGCCTCCGCCAGCCCCAGATCTATCGCGCCGCCGCCGAACGGCCCCCTGGCCACCGCGCCGGCATACGCGAGCGTCGTCGCACGATGGTGGCTTATGGGGGCCGATAGCTCGGATACGGGAGCCGCCAGCCAGGCGTCCGCCAGGGCAGGACGTCCCATGGCCGGCTGCATGCCCGGACCTCGGTCGGCGGGTGTCAGCAACATCCTGGCCCCGCCTTCCTCGACTTCAGCATCTGTGAAACACAGATTACGAGTCATTTGGCACTCTTCGCAATGACCCCGGCGGATATAGCTGTGCGCTACTTTGCCGGACACATGGTCATCTCATTTGCCCGTTTCCACCCTGATTCGACACTGTTGAAGCAATTGACGGATTGAAGCGATCGACACGGTTAAAAGCGGTTAGACCGGTTAAACCGGTTAAAGCCAATAGCGTTAATGACCTGGTATGACGTGAGCTTGCTGGGTTGTACAGTTGGGCTGGCGGTCTTTGCTGTCCAGGTTAGACCGCCAGACGCCTCGAGACAGGCGCAGTTACAAAGGAATCCCCCCGAGGCTCCCTCCTCGGGGGGATTCCGCTTGCGGGCCTGTGGTCGGAGGACAGTCCGGGCAGGCCGCCGCGGCCGTTAGATGTCGTAGCGACCGCTCTTGATGTCAGCGAGAAGCGCGGCGAACTGCGACTGGTGCACGACATGTGCACCGTCGTCAACCCGCGTGCTGTCCCGCACGGCGACTACGTCGCCAAGATTGGCTGCTACCTCGACGCAGCCGCCATTCGCATAGCTTGCCCTGGCCTTTCGCCAGACGGCACGAGACAGATCAGTCACAATAACTCCAGTCGTTCTGAGAGCTGCTTCAGATACACGGCCGTGTCCCGCGGCTCAAGCGCGACGTCCACGGCCCGGTCGAAGGAATCGATATAGCTGTTCACGTACTCGGCATCGCTGACCTCCTGGATTCCGTAGTCGTGCTCGGTGAAGACAAGGCTCGCTTCGCGGCCCTCGTAGTCGAAGATCTGCACGGCGGAGAACAGCCCGGGCGGCGGACCGTCCGCGAATCGCTGCAGATGCACGTTCACTCCCTTGCGCTCGCCCATCTCGACCAGGTGCAGCAGCTGATCCCGGCGGTCGGCTCTGCTGCCCCACCGGTACAACAGCGAGGCCTCGGTGATGACGGCCTGCAGCTGGGGCGTCGTGCCGTTCTCACGTTCCAGGATCTGCTGGCGGCGCAACCTGGCTTCGGTGGCCCGGCGCCGCCACGCGGGCGGCTTGCCAGCCGAACGCATGAGCGCGTCGACGTAGTCGGCCGTCTGCAGCAGGCCGGGGACGACCAACGGGAAAAACACTCGGATCCGGGACGCATCAGCCTCGAACCCGGGAAATTCGTTGTCAAAAATGTCGTGGAAGTCACGCCACCACGGCCGGACCCTCGCCTGCAGGGCCAGCGCCTCGATCTCCCTGGTGGAGTAGTCGTCCGCCTCATAGAACCTCAGGAGGTCCCTGATGTCACTCATCTCGGGCCGCTTCCACTGGTTGGCCTCGAAGCGCCCGACCTTGCCCCGCCCCCAGTTGAGCATGTCGCAAACATGGTTTGCCGTGTATCCGGCATCGACGCGAAGTTCTGTGAGCCTGCGAGCCAAGCGGAGTTTCGCGATGGTCGCGCCGTAAGCGTCCTCGCTCATCCGCCAGCCTCCTCCCGCAGTGCTTGGGCTACCCTAGCGTGCCTTAAGTTGCGATTCACAATTCATGTCCTCAATCGTTATGTGGGTAGATTAGCGAACTGCACAACGGTTGCCGGTAACGGTTGCCGGTAATCGGCGGGTTCGCCGCATGCGGTGCCCGCGGTGCATGAATGGGTTCACGCCAGCCAAGAAATGGCTGGTCAGGCGCCTGCGGGCGGCTAGTACTGCGATAGGCACGGCGGTTCCAGGCGGGCGCTGCGGAACCCTCACGCGACCTCGGCGGCCCGTCGGGCCGAGAGGCGCCGGACGCCCGTTAACCCCTGTCGCCAGTCGAACTCACCGCCGACGGCGCCGTCGAGGAAGCACAGCCACTCGTTTCTGTCATAGACGAGGACGCGGCCGACCGGGTCGCCGGCCACCCGGAGCAGGACCCAGTCGATGACCGGGCAGTTCGAGCTGGCTTCGCGTCCCGGCGCCACGCCAGGAACCTGCCCGGCGGCAGCAGGCGGGTTCCTGGTCGCTCTGGCGACGAACGCGACCTCGAACGAGCCTGCTCCAGTGCCGGATCGCTGCCAGTCCAAACTGGCCAGGTCCACCCCGAGACCAGCGGCGGTGGGCTTAGCTCGCGGTTCGGAGGGCTGCAACCTTTGACCACGCTATTCTCGGGCGGCGGCGGCAAATCAATGATGGGGAGTCTATCGGGCGTCAGCCTCGGTATGCGCGCCGAAGATAGCACCCGGCAAGATGGTCATCGACGACGCCACAGGCCTGCATCGTCGCGTAGACCGTGACCGGTCCGGTAAACCTGAATCCGGCCCGCCGGAGCTCGGCTGACAGCGCCTTGCTGGCCGGCGTCCATGCCGGAACGTCGTCCAAGGTCTGCGGCGCGACGTCCTCGCCAGCAGCACCATCCTGACTGGGCGCGTAGCTCCACACGGTCGCCGCCAGCCCGGCGGGCAGGCCGAGCGCGGCGCGGGCATTGTTAATGGTTGCCTCGATCTTCGCGCGATTGCGCACGATCCCAGTATCGGCCAGCAGCCTGGTGACGTCTGCCGGGCCGAATTCGGCCACGGTGACCGGATCGAAGCCCGCGAACGCGGCCCGGAAGTTCTCCCGCTTGCGCAAGATAATCAGCCAGGACAGCCCCGACTGAAATCCCTCCAGGCAGATTCGTTCGAAGACCCCGATGTCATCTCGGACAGGCCGGCCCCACTCCGCATCGTGATAGCTGAGGTACTCGGCACTGCCCAGACTCCACGGACAGCGAAGGCGGCCATCCGGTCCGGCCGCGGCCTCCCTCATGCTTGCGGCCGGGGTTGGCCGCTAACCGCATCCCGCGCCTGTTGGCGCTCGCCGTCCGCCGAGTCCGCTGCGGCATCGCCGTTTTGCTGGGCCGTCAGCCGCCACAGTTCCGCGCGCAGCCGGGTAATCTCTGCGTCCTGTTCGGCCAGCAACCTGGCTGCCACCTCGAGTGCCGCATCGGTGGCGGGTTCGTCATACCCGAATAGCCCGAGCGGAAGCCGCAGCGTCGCGACGTCCGCGGCCGTCCTGATTCGCGGCGGGACCAGCGGCAGGTCCCGGTGGAATCGCACGATCTCACCGCCGCGGCCCATCGCGACCACGACCACGCCGACCAGGATCGCGATGGCGGCCGCGAGCAGCACGAAGTACACAACCAGATGGTGCCACGTGCAGGCGGATGCTGACACCACCAGCTACCCGCGAGCGGTGCGCCCGAGTGGTCAGCCGCCCAGAGTCAGGCGTTCACGCCGTGATCGCGCAGAACGTCGTTGAGCGAGGCCTTGTCGTGCCGGTCGCCCGCGGTCAGCCGCTTAAGCACAAGCACGCACGGCATGCCGAACTCGCCGCCGGGGAACGTGCGGGCGCGGGTGCCGCCGACGCAGACGGACCACGCCGGCACCTCCCCCATTTGTAGTTCCTGGCCAGATTGCACATCGATAACGTGCGTCGTCGGGGTCAGTATCGTGCCCGCGCCGAGCACGGCACCGGCCCGCACCCGCGCGCCGCTCACAACCATGCACCGCGAGCCGATGAAGACGTCATCCTCCACTACTACGGGGACCGCGTTGGGAGGCTCAAGCACTCCCCCGATGCCGACCCCGCCGGACAGATGCACGTTCTTGCCGATCTGCGCGCATGATCCGACCGTGGCCCAGGTATCGACCATGGTGCCCGAGCCGATGTAGGCGCCGATGTTGACGAAGGAAGGCATCAGCACAGCCCCGGGGGCGACATAGGCGCCCCACCGCACTATCGCGCCTGCCACCGTCCTGACGCCGTCAAGACGTGACGTCAGCGGCACCCTGTCGTGGTACCGGAAGTCGCCAACCTGCGACTGCACCATCGGCAGGACCCTGAACGCGAGCAGGATCGCCCGCTTCGCGCGCTCGTCCACGACAACGGCATCGCTGTCGGGGTCCAGCCAGGCAACCCTGACCTGGCCCGAGTCGATCAGATCGACGGCGGCCGTGATCGCGTCACTGGCCGCGGTGTCCTGTGGGGTCAGATTGGCACGATCCTCCCAAAGCTGGTCAATCTTGTCAGGCAGCGAGGAACTCTCCGTCGGCCTGGCTGGCATGCTGTCCATGCTGAGGGAGCCTAGCGGGTGCCGATACCAGGTAACTTCTGATGCGTGGCAGCAGCTCGCTCGCGCCGAGCCGGGGTAGGAGCCGTCATTGTCATCGTGCTCATCATCACCGCCCTGGCGATCTCAAAGGCGAAGCACGCGGGTTTCCCGACGCCGGGCAGCAGCTCCTGCCTGGTCCACGGCGGCCGCTTCGACGTCCCGCTCGACGCGGGGCAGGCCGGCATCGCGGCGACCATCGCAGGCGTCGCCGCCCATCATTCGCTGCCCGTGCGCGCGATTACCATTGCCTACGCCGCGGCCCTGCAAGAGTCCGACCTGCAGAACCTGCCCTACGGCGACAGAGACTCGGTGGGCGTCTTCCAGCAGCGGCCGTCGGCGGGCTGGGGCAGCAGGCACAAGCTGCTCGACCCGATCTACGCCACGACACGGTTCTTCGCCGCGCTGGCAGCGGTCCCGCGCTACCTGCGCCTGCCCGTCTACCAGGCGGCCCAGGCGGTACAGCACAGCGCGGACGGCCGGGCCTACAGTCAGTACGCCCCGCAGGGAGCCGCAATGGCCAGCGGCTTCAGCGGGCGCCAGCCACATGCGGTGTGGTGCTGGTACAGCGGTCCCATCCGTGGCCGCAGCCGGCTATCTGCCGCGGAAACTGAGCTGCGTAGGACCTTCGGCCGGCTAGCGATCCGCCACGCCGGCGATCCGCTCGCCGAGGTCGGGGTGCGCACGCCAGCGGCCGGGTGGGCCGTGGCGGCCTGGCTGGTCAGCCATGCAAGCACGTTCAGGCTCCGGCGCGTCACGTGCCAGGGCTACCAGTGGACTGCCGCCCACGGCCGCAAGGGCTGGACCGCCATGCCACGGTCCGCTCGCCAGAGCGCGGCTCGCCTGGGGGTCACGTTTGGCTGATAACCTGCGATGCCTGCGGGTTGCCGGCACCGCGATAGAGCGGGGTCAACTTCGCGCTGCCGCCCTCATCCGCAATACTGAGTGGGGTACCGCCTGACCGGCGCCCAGGCCTGGTTTGACAGAGGAGTTCGTAAGTGACGTACATCATCGCCGAGCCTTGCGTCGATGTGCTTGACCGGGCGTGCATAGAAGAGTGCCCCGTCGATTGCATCTACGAGGGCGAGCGCATGCTTTATATCCACCCAGACGAATGCGTGGACTGTGGGGCTTGCGAACCGGTCTGCCCGGTCGAGGCCATCTACTACGAAGACGACGTGCCGGCCCAGTGGAAGGACTACTACAAGGTCAACGTCGAATTCTTCGAAGATCTCGGCTCGCCGGGCGGCGCTTCCAAGACCGGAAAGATCGGCAAGGACCACCCGCTAGTCGCTGCGCTGCCGCCGCAGGCCGCTGAGCACTGACCGGTTGCGATCTGGCCATGCCGGTCGCTGATAAGCAGGCCGGCCGGGCGCAGCCTGCGCTGGCATCGAGGTTGCCGGAATTTCCATGGGACCGGCTGGCACCCGCGTCGGCGATCGCCGCCGCGCACCCGGACGGCATCGCTAACCTGTCGATCGGCACTCCGGTCGACCCCGTTCCCGCCGTAATCCAGGCAGCGCTCGCGTCGGCAGCGGACTCGCCCGGCTACCCGCTGACCAGGGGAACGCCGTCGCTGCGTGCCGCGGCTGCCCGCTGGCTCGGGCGCCGGCACGGGGTCGCTGCCAACCCGGACTCCGTGCTGCCGGTAATCGGCACCAAGGAACTCATCGCCTGGCTCCCGACGCTGCTCGGCTGCGGACCCGGCGACGCCGTCAGCTTTCCTGAGCTTGCCTACCCGACCTACGACATCGGGGCGCGGCTCGCAGGGGCGCAGGCCGTGGCCACCGACGATCCGGAAGCAGCCGGCGCCGGCCCAGTGAGGCTGACCTGGCTCAACTCGCCGTCCAACCCGACCGGGCGGGTGCTTGCGCCCGCGCGGATGCGCGAGCTTGTCGGCTGGGCGAGGACAGCCGGGGCGGTCCTGGCATCCGATGAGTGCTACATCGACCTCGGTTTCGACGCGGTCCCCGTATCGGTGCTGCATCCTGATGTGTGCGGCCCCTCGCACGACGGGCTGCTCGCCGTCTATTCGCTGTCCAAGCGGTCGAACCTCGCCGGGTACCGGGCCGGGTTCGTGACGGGCGACCCCGGCCTGGTGGCCGCGCTGCTCGAGATACGCAAGCACGCCGGCATGATCGTGCCGGCGCCAGTCCAGGCGGCGATGACCGTGGCGCTTGGCGACGACCACCACGCGGACGAGCAGCACGCCAGGTACGCGCGGCGCAGGGAAGTCCTTCGCCCCGCACTTGAGCAAGCAGGCTGGCTGGTCTCGCACTCCCAGGCCGGGCTCTACCTGTGGGCCGCGCACCCGGCCTACGACTGCTGGGAGTCGGTCAGGGTGCTGAGCGAGATCGGCATCCTGGTCTCGCCGGGAGAGTTCTACGGGCCGGCCGGTGCCCGCCACATTAGGGCGGCACTGACCGCGACCGATGAGCGGATCGCCGCGGCCGCGGCCAGGATGAGGGCGCTTCGCTAGCGTCCAGCCGGCGACGCAAGAAATCGCCGTCTGGCCAGGATTTGCGCAACGAATCGCTGCAGGTGCGCATGAGGCACCTGGGTACATACGGCCTGCCGGCTCCTAGGCTCGTGGTGATCACCCAGCACCAGGAGGCGCCGTGCCGTCGCACCCACGCACGCACCGAGAGCCGGAGCATGCGCGGACGTATCTCATGTGCCCGCCTGAGTACTTTGCGGTGACATACGCGATCAACCCGTGGATGAACCCCGAGCATCCGGTCGACCGGGAAGTTGCCAAGCAGCAGTGGGAGCGGCTCAGGGCGACCTACCTCGCCCTTGGTCACACGGTGCGCATCATCGACCCGGAGCCAGGCCTGCCCGACATGGTCTTCGCCGCCAACGGCGCCACGGTGATCGGCGGCAGCGTGCTCGGCTCCAGGTTCATGCATCCGCAGCGGTACCCAGAGGGCGCCCTGTATATGAACTGGTTCCGGCGTTCCGGCTACCAGGTCATCGAACCGGTACACGTGAACGAAGGCGAGGGCGACATTGTCTACGCCCGCCGGGCGATCATCGCCGGGTATGGATTGCGCAGCGATGAAGCAGTGAGCGGCGAGGCCGCGGCCTTGTTCGGCCTGCCGGTGATCAGCGTCCGGCTGGTGGACCCTCGCTTCTACCACCTGGACACCGCCCTCCTCATCCTGGACGAGAACACGGCGGCCTATTACCCGCCAGCCTTCGACGAGGCCGGGCAGGCGGCGCTCGCGGCACACTTCGGTGCGCTGATCGAGGCAAAGGACGCCGACGCCGAGGTGCTCGGCCTCAACGGGATCAGTGACGGCCGCAACGTCGTCCTGCCTGTGCAAGCCGAGGGCCTGGCCAGGGAGATTGACGCCGCCGGTTTCGCGGTCGTGCCGGTCGACATGTCGGAGTTCAAGAAGGCCGGCGGCGGACCCAAGTGCTGCACGCTGGAACTGAGGTAATCACGGAGGTGCCAGTGCGGGCGAACCATCTGTCGGCCGCCCAGCTCAGTGCCCAGGCCGACCTGCATAGCGCGCATAACTACCGCCCCCTGCCCGTGGTGATCGCCAGTGCTGAGGGGGCATGGGTCACCGACGTTGACGGCAGGCGCTACCTGGACATGCTCGCGGCGTACTCGGCGATCAATTTCGGCCACCGGCACCCGCGCCTGATCGCGGTCGCGCAGCGGCAGCTAGAGCGGGTCACCCTGGTCAGCAGGGCGTTCCAGCACGACCAGTTCGGGCCGTTCTGCGCCGAGCTTGCCGCGATGGCGGGCATGGAGATGGTCCTGCCGATGAACACCGGCGCCGAAGCCGTCGAGACCGCGATCAAAACTGCGCGCAAGTGGGGTTACGAGGTCAAGGGCGTGCCCGCGGACGAGGCGGTGATCATCGCCTTCGACGGCAACTTCCACGGCCGGACCACGACGATCATCAGCTTCTCGACCGACCAGGAAGCGCGGGACTCCTACGGTCCGTACACGCCTGGCTTCAGGATCGTGCCGTACGGCGACGCGCAGGCACTCGCCGCCGCAATGGACGATCGGGTGGTCGGCGTGCTGGTTGAGCCGATCCAGGGTGAGGCGGGCGTCATCGTGCCGCCGGCCGGCTTCCTGACCCGGGTCAGGGAGCTGTGCACGCACTGGGGCGCGCTGATGATCGCGGACGAGATCCAGTCGGGCCTTGGCCGGACCGGAACGACATTCGCGTGCGAGCACGACGACGTGGTTCCCGACATGTATGTGCTCGGGAAGGCCCTGGGCGGCGGCATCGTACCGGTGTCCGCGGTCGTCTCCTCTGCCGCCGTCCTGGGGGTGTTCAAGCCTGGCCAGCACGGCTCCACCTTCGGCGGCAACCCGCTGGGCTGCGCGATCGCCAGGGAGGTCATCGCGATGCTCAGCACCGGCGAGTTCCAGGAGCGGTCGGCAAAGCTCGGCACCCACATGCACGACCGGCTCGCTGCGCTGCCCGCTAGCGCGGTGCGCGACGTGCGCGGGCGCGGCCTGTGGGCTGGCGTGGAGTTCACCGCGCTCAGCGGCCGCGATGTCTCTGAGCGGCTGATGGCGGCCGGCGTGCTCGCGAAGGACACCCATGGCGCCACGATCCGCCTGGCACCCCCGCTGATGATCAGCCAGGACGACCTCGACTGGGCGATCGACCAGCTCGATGCCATAGTCCGCTGACCACCTCGGGGCAGATCGCAGCAGCTCGCCAGCGGCCGCCGCGCAAGGTAACCGCCTTATGCACGCAAGCGGCGCATTCTGCGTAGGCTCTGATGCGTGCTGCCTCTGGTGACCGCTACGCGGTATGTCACGCCGCTGCGCGAAGGCGGTTCCCTGCCGGCCATCATGGAGGCCGACGATCTGGGAACGTACGTGGTCAAGTTCTGCGGGGCAGGCCAGGGTCGCAAGGCCCTGGTCGCCGAGGTGATAAGTGCGCGACTGGCCCGAGCCTGCGGCCTCGGTGTACCTGACCTGGTGGCGGTGGACCTGGACCCGGGCCTGGCGGCGGGTGAGCCGGACCAGGAAATCCAGGAGTTGCTGCGGGCCAGCGGCGGCCTCAATCTGGGCGTAGATTTCCTGGCTGGCGCGGTCGACTTCGACGCGGCCGCAGCCGTCGGCGGCGTACTCGCCGGGCGGATCATCTGGTTCGACGCGCTGACCAGTAACGCGGACCGGTCGTGGCGTAATCCGAACATGCTCTTCTGGCGCGAACAGCTCTATCTCATCGATCATGGCGCCACCCTGACCTACCAGCACCGCTGGGACACCGCCGATGCCGCCGCGAGCCGGCCCTATGACATCACCGATCACGCGCTCGTTGGCTGCGGTCCGCTGCTCGATGCGGCCGACAGCGAGCTAGCGGGCAAGATCACCGCCGCCGTGCTGCAGGAGGCGGTGGCAGCGGTTCCCGATGACTGGCTCGAGCCAGAGCCAGGGCTGCCGGAGCCCGAGCTCATTCGCCAGGCTCACGTCAGGCAGCTGAGCAGCCGGCTCGCCAGCCGCGAAGCCTGGCTGGCCGGAATGCGCGAGACCGCGCGGCAGCCGGGCTTGCCGCGCCGCGTGCCGGCCAGGTCGGCGCGGCCTGACTGGCTGGCACGCTCGCCACGCCGGCGCTCGGATGGTGGTGCCTGGTCATGAGCAGCGAGCGGTATGGCTTCGAATATGCCGTGCTCCGGGTGGTGCCGAGGGTGGACCGGGGAGAGATGATCAACGCCGGCGTGCTGCTCTACTGCCGGCCACGGCACTACCTGGCCGCCCGGATCGCCCTGGACTCCTTGCGCGTGCTCGCGATCGACCCGGCGGCCGATGTCGCGAGCATCGAGCGAGCGCTGGCCGCCGTGCTCGGTGTCTGCGACCAGCGGCCCGCCGTTGGACCAGCGGGCCAGCAGGAGATCGGGCGCAGGTTCCGCTGGCTCACGGCCGCGCGCAGCACCGTGGTGCAGCCCGGCCCGGTCCACACCGGGCTGACCCAGGACCCCGACGCCGAGGCGGACCGGCTGCTCGCCGCACTCGTCCTGCCGACGCGACCAGTGCCCCCGGAGAATGCAACATGATCGCCAGAAGAGCGTCAGCGTCGTCAGGACAACGGCCATGACGGGCGCGCCCCGATTCGGCGGCCGGTATGTGCTCCTTGACGTGCTCGGTGTCGGCGGGATGTCGACGGTATGGCGCGGGCGGGACGAGGTCCTCGGGCGTGAGGTCGCGGTCAAGATTCTCAGCCCGCAGTACGCGGCCGATGCCGCCTTCCGTGCCAGGTTCGAACGGGAAGCGCGGCATGCAGCCGCCCTCAGCCACCCTCGTCTGGTGACGGTCTTTGACTGTGGCGTGGACGGGACCACGCCTTTTATCGTGATGGAACTCGTCGCTGGCCGCACGTTGCGGCAGGTACTCGACGTGGCCGGGGCACTTCCGCCGGACGATGCCGTCGCGATCGCGGCCGCTGTGTGCGAGGGTCTGCAGGCCGCGCACGCGGTCGGCCTGGTCCACCGTGATATCAAGCCCGCGAACATCGTGCTGTCTGGCGGCGAGGTGAAGGTGCTGGATTTCGGCATCGCGCGGCTCGATGGCACGGCTGGCGGCACCCGGACCCGGGCGGTGCTCGGCACCGCCGCCTACCTCTCGCCTGAACAGGCCTCCGGGCAGCAGGCCGGCCCGCAGGCCGACCTGTACGCCCTCGGCTGCGTACTGTTCGAGATGCTCGCCGGGACACCGCCGTTCACCGCAGACTCCGAGGTCGGCGTCGCCTACCGCCAGGTGCATGACGACCCTGGCCCGCCGTCAGCACGGCGGCCCGGCCTGCCGGCGCAGCTGGACTGGATCACGAGCAGGCTGATGGCCAAGAACCCGGCCAGCCGGCCACCAGGCGCTGCGGCCGCCAGGGCCGGCTTGCTCGCCGCCCTCACCCCCGGCCGCACCACGGTGTTCCCAGCCCAGGAGGCTGACACAGCCCCCGAACCTCAACGCCGGATGCGGCGGCCCAGGCGAACCGAGCTGGTTCTCGGAACCGCGCTCGCCGCCGCCCTTGTCGGCCTCGTCACGGTGCTGCTTACCGGTGCCCGGAGCGCGCCGTCTGACTCATCCGCCGCCCGGCCCATCACGGCCAGCCACACCCACCCCGCTCAGAAGCATCAGCACAGCCCGAGCGCCCACCGCACTCATCGGGCCAAGCTACCGCCGGTCGCCGCTGCCGCGGCCACATTCGTCGGTGACCTGCAGGCGGGTGTCATATCGGGCCAGGTGAGCTCGGATGCCGGGCAGAACCTGTTCAACCAGCTCCAGCATCTGTTGTTCCAGCCGCCCGGTGAGGACCCTAAGCGGGCGCAGCAG
>DASWGE010000102.1:0-3016 GCA_036393895.1 Streptosporangiaceae bacterium
TGTAATTGCCGACGGGCACACAGCACGCGCCCAGAGCGACGATCAGCAGACCCAGCTGGAGCCAGCCAGCGGTGGCGACGGACATCAGAACCTCTCCGGCTGGATGAGGGCAAGGAACAGGTAGATGGTCAGGCCGATACCGACGATCAACCCGAGCCAGTTGCTAGCGCTCAAAGCGCTCGACCCCCTTCAGCAGCAGGAAGAGCACGGCGAACACCAGGATGGTCAGCCCGATATAAGCCAGATCTTGCATAAACGCCTCCTTCAGGCGCACGAGTACCGGCCTAGTAAACAGGCCTGCATGCGGGGCATACCGTTCTCTAACGGCGTCCATGCAGCGCAAGTGGGATCCCTAACGAAGTCCATGCAAAGAGATTGGCGAAGCCCGACCAAGAGCTCTTCACGGCCTGAAGCGGAATCCCATTCCTGGTTCAGTGAGTAGGTGCCGGGGTGCTGCCGGATTGGTCTCGAGCTTCCGGCGAAGGTGCAGCAGATGGCCGCGCAGGTAACTGGTGCCAGGAACGTGAGCCCTACCGGGCACCTTGGCGAGCAACTCGGCGGTGCTGACGAGTCGGCCGGCCGCGCAGGCTCTTGATGACCTCGATGCCGTTCTGATCCGGCAGCGCCAAGTCGACGATGATGGCGTCCGGCCGGCACCGCGCCGCAGCGGCGAGGCCCTCCTGGCCATTCTCGGCAACGTCAGTTCGGTAACCATGGGCTGCGAGGACGACGGCCAGCACGCGCAACATCTGCGGTTCGTCTTCGATGACGAGAACCAGCTCTTGCGGTGGCGCCTCACGCGGCGCGGCCACACGACCTCACTAGCCAGCTTGACCTAGCTTCTCCAGTTCGCGCATGACCTGGTCCGCGGTCAGCTCGCGACGCCGGAACGACCACTCACTCAGCCGTTTCCGCCGGGTCGCGGCGAGCGCGGGCGGCGGGACGGCCAGCATCGGGCACCTCGCCCAGGCCTGGCAATAGCGGGTAACCCGCCCGCGCCACAGGCGGGAGACCGCGCCGCGCGTGCCCGCGCCGACGACCAGCAGGTCGTCGGCGCAGTCCGCGATGTCCACCAACACGGGCCCCGCAGGGCCGCGCGCCAGGACATGCTCGACCCGCAGATCACCGGGAAGCCCGCCCCAGGCCGACTCGATGGCGTCCTGCAGCCGCTCGAGCGCGGCTCGCTTCCATGCGCCCCGAAGCTCGGGGGGCTCTGGGGCGCGCCGCGCGGCCAGCTCGCCGCCAGGCGGCACCCAGGCGTGGACGGCAACGAGCGGGATGTCATCGCGGCGGGCGTGAACCCCGCCGACCCGCAAGGCCAGGACGCTCGCTGGCGAGCCGCTTACCCCGACAACCACCCGACGCACGCCGGACACGGCAGCGCTCCTTCCCGGCCGACAAGGCCGTCTCGAGCTAACCTGCGGCCGGCCAGGATCAGCGGATCCTTAACAAGTCCCATGCGGATTTGGGTGGCTTCCACACGCCGCGCAAATGCCGCAGCGGAACCCGGATCAGCAGCGTTGTCTCGATGTCCGTCGTACGGGTGATGGTGAGCTGCTCATACGGCCGGGACCGCCAGCCAGTCCCGTCGTAAAGTTCGCCAGACCCGCATAACGTCTTCGGTGCACAACTGCGGGTGGTGCCGCCAGCCGCCGTCCACGGTGCGGGTTGTGTTGGTGGCTGGCGTGGTTCTGCGTGCTTCGCCGTGCTTGTATTAGCTCTCGTGACCACGGACAACGCGGCGCAGACGGCCGATCACGCCCAGCTGGATGAGGAGGACCGGCACCGGCTGACGACGTTGTCCGGCCTAGCGGCGCTATCCCTCGACGCGCTGTCTTCCGTGGCCTACGGCCCCGAGGCGATCGTCGTCGTACTGGTCGCGGCCGGGACCGCAGGCCTGGCGTACACGCTGCCGGTGACGCTCGCGATCGTGGTCCTGCTCAGCGTGCTCGTGATCTCCTACCGGCAGGTGATCGCAGCCTTCCCGGCAGGCGGCGGCGCGTACGCGGTCGCCAAGACACATCTGGGCCGCCCGGCGAGCCTCACCGCTGCCGCCTCGCTGATCGTCGACTATATTCTCAACGCGGCCGTCGGTGTCTCGGCCGGAGTCGCCGCGCTGACTTCGGCGTTTCCCGGGCTTTACGGCGCAACCGTGCCCATCTGCCTGATCGTGCTCGCCCTGATCACCGGCGTGAACCTCTGGGGCGTCGGCGAGTCCGCGCGGCTGTTCATCGTTCCGACGCTGGCGTTCATCGCCGCGATCGCCACGGTCATTATCGGCGGCTTGCTCCGCGCTCACCCCGTCGTCGCGCCGCCGTCGCACCTACCGCACGTTGCCGAGTCGGTGGGCTTGCTGCTCCTGCTCCGCGCCTTCGCTTCTGGCTGCTCAGCGCTGACGGGGGTAGAGGCGATCGCCAACGCGGTACCCGCGTTCCGCAAGCCGCGGGTCAGGCGAGCACAGAACACCGAACTCTGGCTCGGCGTGACGCTCGGCCTCATGCTGATCGGCCTGGCGATCCTGATCAAGAAATTCCACGTCACACCGGCGCCCATGCAGACCGTGCTGGCCCAGCTTGCCGCCGCTGGCGTCGGCAAGGGCGCGGTCTTCTACTTCATCCAGCTGATCACCATGGTGCTCCTCGCGCTGGCTGCTAATACCTCTTTCGGCGGGTTGCCGGTGCTGGCCTCGCTGCTAGCGAAGGACAACTTCCTGCCGCACCTGTTCTTCCTGCGGGCCGACCGGCAAGTGCACCGCTACGGCGTGATCGTGCTGGCGGTCGCCGCCGCCATCTTGCTAATCCTGGCCGGCGGCAACACCCAGCGGCTCGTCCCGCTGTTCGCGATCGGGGTGTTCGTTGGCTTCACGCTCTCGCAGGCCGGGATGGTCAGCCACTGGCGGGCCGAACGTAGTCAGGGATGGGCCAGCCGGGCCTTCATCAACGGCCTTGGCGCAGTCCTGACGCTGGCTACTCTCGCGATCGAGCTGATCAGCAAGTTCACCGAAGGAGCGTGGCTG
>DASWGE010000103.1:0-8498 GCA_036393895.1 Streptosporangiaceae bacterium
GGCCGGCCGAACTGGTGCCTGATCTTCGCGTACGACACCGCCATGTCCAGCGCGCGCTGCGCGCCGCCCAGCTGCTCGGCTGCCTGCGCGATCGCGGCGACGTCGAGGGTCCGGCTGAGGATCGCCGCCGCTTCGCCCGGCTCGCCGATCAGCCTGGCAGGTACGGGACTGAACTCGAGCCTGGCGAGCCTGCGGGTCTGGTCCAACGTCGGCAGCTGCTTGCGGGTCAGCCCGTCGGCATCGGCCTGGATGGCGAACAGGGACAGGCCGGCGTCGGTCCTGGCCACTGCGAGGATCAGGCTGGCGGTATGCCCGTCGAGCACGAAGCTCTTGTGTCCGTCGAGCACCCAGCCGCCTCCGGCCTGGCTGGAGGCGGCCTGGCTGGAGCTGGCCTGGCTGGCGGCGAGCCTGATCGCGTCCGGCTCCCAGGAGCCGTCATCCTCGGTAAAGGCCAGCGTCGCCACCGTCTCGCCGCCGGCGATTCCGGGCAGCAGATCACGCTTGGCGTCGTCGTCCGAGCTCGCGAGCAGCGCGGTAGCGGCAAGGACGGCGCTGGCAAGGTAAGGCCCTGGGTAGAGGGCGGCGCCTAGTTCCTCAAGCACGATCGCTTGTTCGGCGAAGGTGAACCCGGCGCCGCCGTACTCCTCGGGAATGGCGATGGCTTGCAGGCCGAGCTGGCCGGCCGCGTAGTTCCAGATCTTTTCATCGGTTCCGTCGGCCGAGTCCATCAGCTCACGGACCCGCTGCAGCGGCACCCGGTCCGCGAGGAAGCGCCGTACCGACTCCCGCAGCTCCTGCTGTTCTGTGCTGGGGGCGAGCTTCATATCTCAGTTCCGTTCTGCTCTGGCCCGCGATCGGACGTGGCCTGCGGTGCTGCCTGCCCGGCGGTGCTCGCGATCTGATCCTTCAGGTTCTGCTGGGCCGTGACGACCAGAACGTCGAGCGCCTCGACCTGGTCCCCTTCCACCCACAGCGGGTTGACTTCAACCGAGTGAAGGGAGTCGCCCAGTGACAGTGCCGCGTCGGCAATCCGCACGATGATCCTCGCCAGGGCGTCGAGGTCGGCCGGCCGCCGGCCGCGTGCGCCGCGCAGCAGCGGCGCTGAGCGCAGTTCGCCGAGCATCCGGATCACCTCGTCGGGGCCGACCGGCAGCACGCGCAGGCTGACATCGCCGAGCACCTCCACCCAGACGCCGCCCATGCCTACCGCGAGCACCGGCCCGAACGCCGGATCCACGCTGATCCCGGCCAGCAGCTCGGCGCCACCGGTGCGCATCGGACTGACCATGACGCCCTCAACGCCATCGACGGCGGCCCGCTGCACGGCCTCGCCCGCCGCCAGGACCCGTTTGAACCCGGCTCGCAGCTGCGTGACGTTGCGCAGGCCGAGCTCCACGCCGCCGATGTCGGACTTGTGGGCGATTCCGGCCGAGCTGATCCGCAACGCGACCGGGTAGCCGAGCCGCTTGGCAGCCGCGGCGGCTTCATTGGCCGAGATCACTAGCTCGCCAGGCACAAGTGGCACGTCGAACGCCGCCAGCAGGTCCCTGGCATCGGCCTCCCGCCACGGCACCTCCGGCGGATCCTGACCTGCCCGCCCCGGCCGCCCGGCAGGGCCCGGCCAGATCCGGCCGCGCCCCTCGGTCCAGCGCAGCGCGTTGCCGATCGCCTGGACGGCGAGTTCCATCCCGCCGATCAGATGGATGCCGTTCCTGCCGAGCACCTCCCTGCCGTACTCGGGCACGTCCACGCAGGTATAGCCGACGGGAATGACCGCGATGGGGGACGACGCCATCCGCTGGCCGATCCAGGCCACCCGCTCCTCAAGAATGCTGGCCAGCGTCTCGTCGGCCGGCCTGACGTCGGGCAGCGTGAGCCCGGAGAAGAATACGAAGTCCAGACCGGGATCGCTGACGGCGGCGTCCAGCGCATGGTCGATAGCGGTGAGCGCCGAGGTGCGCTGATTGGCCAGGAAGTAGCCGGTCACGTCGAGCGGGTTGCGCACCTGGGCGAACGGCGGAACGTGCGGCGCGATCGCCGCGGCGGTCGGCGGCGCGAACGGCGGAATCTTGATGCCCTGGGCGGCCGCCCGGTCGGCGATGATGTCGCAAGCCCCGCCAGAGGCTGTGAGCACGCCCATCCTGCGGCCTTCTGGGCTGCGCCCGGAGCCGAGCAGGGCGCCCGTGGTCAGCAGCTCCTCGATGCTGGTCACCCGGATCACGTTGAGCTGGCGGAGCGCGGCGTCGACTACCGCGTCATCGCCCGCGATCGACCCGGTGTGGGCGAGAGCGGCCTGCTGGCCCGCCGCGCTGGAGCCCGCCTTGAGCGCGACGATCGGTTTGCCGGCACGATCGGCGCGTTCGGCGGCCGCGGCGAACCGAGCCGGGTCGCCGATCTGCTCGAGGAACAGGCAGATGACCCGCGTGCTGTCGTCCTCGATCAGGTACTCGATCACATCGGGCGCGGTGACCATCGCCTCGTTGCCGAGGCTGGCGAGCGTGCTCACGCCGATCGCGCGCGACCGGGCAAAGCTCAGCATCACGCTGGCCAGCGCGCCGCTCTGCATTGCGATCCCGACCGGCCCGGCCTGCAGCGGCAAGGGAACGGTCAGCGCGAATGGGCCGGCCTTGGCGTGCGTGTTGAGGAAGCCGAGGCAGTTTGGCCCCAGCAGGGTGATCCCGTGCGCCGCCGCACGGGCGGCGAGGCTCTCCTCCAGCGTCCGGCCGCCGTCGCCAATCTCCCGGTACCCGGATGCGAGCACAATGGCGCCGCGCACGCCGGCTGCGCCGGCGTCCTCAAGCACCCCTTCGACCGCGTCGGCAGGCACCATGATGAACGCGAGGTCGGGCGGCTCGGCCAGGTCGCGCAGGCTGGGCACGGCCAGCCTGCCGAACACCGCGGAGTGCCGCGGATGGACCGGGGTCAGCTCGCCGGTAAAACCGGTCGCCGTGGCGCTCGCGAAGACGAACCGCGCCCAGGCCGACGTGGGCGAAGCACCGACGACTGCGATGCTGCGCGGCGCGAAGAACTCGGCGAGACGGCCGGGCGTGACGAGCGAGCCGGGCGTCACGAGCGACCCGGGCGTCACGAGCGACCCGGGCGCGGGGGGTCGGCCGGCCACGCGGCGCGGGCCGTGGCTGCTGCGGCGGTGCGGCGTCCTGGGCCTGGGCGGCGCCAGCGGTGGTGCCGCCCAGCCCTGCTCAGTGCTGCCGGGAGCGCGCGCGTCGGACAAACCGCCGCGCGGCCGCTCAGTGCTGCCGGAAGCGCGCGCGTCGGACAAGCCGCCGCGCGGCCGCTCACCGGCGGTCATTGGCTACGGCCCGCGGCTCCTTCGGCAGCCCGAGCGCGCGCTCGCCGACGATGTTGCGCTGGATCTCGCTGGTGCCGGAGTAGATGGTTCCGGCCCGGCTGGACAGGAACACGTTCTGCCAGGCGGTCGTCGGGTAGCCGGCCCCCTCGGGGCGGACCAGCGCGTCCGTGCCGACGATGCCGACGGCGATCTCGCCGAGCCGTTTGTGGTACTCGCTCCAGGCCAGCTTGGCGACCGACGCCTCGGGGCCGGGCTGCTTGCCCTCGGCGACCTGAGCAACGGTGCGCAGCCCGCTGAAGCGCATCACCTGGACGCCGGTGTAGGCCCAGGCGAGCTGTTGGCGGATCAGTGGATCGGTGTCCTTGCCGTATTTTCGCGCGGTATCGACCAGTTCCCAGAACTCCCGCTCGAAGCCCAGGTGGTGCACAGTGGCCGAGCCGCCGCGCTCGTGCCCGAGCGTGGTCATGGCCACTTTCCAGCCGTTGTTGAGACCGCCGATCACGTTGAACAGCGGCGCCCGCACGCCGTCGATGAAGTCCTCGCAGAACTCGGCCGCACCGGACATCTGCCTGATCGGCCGGTATTGCACGCCGGGGTCCTTGAATGGGAACAGCACGTACGACAGCCCAGCGTGCTTGGGCGCATCAGGGTCGCTGCGGCAGAGGGCGAACATCATGGTCGCCCGCGCCGCGCCCGACGTCCACACCTTGGTTCCGGTGATGACGACCTCGTCGTCCTTGACCTCAGCGCGAGTCTGCACCCCAGCCAGGTCGGAGCCATAGTCGGGCTCGGAGAAGCCCTGGCAATACACGTCCTCGCCGGAGATGATCCGAGGCAGGAAGTACGCCCGCTGCTCGTTATTACCGTGCACGATGATCGACGGGCCGACCAGGCTCTCGCCCATGCCGCGCCTGACCCGCGGCAGGCCAGCCCGGTGGAATTCCTCGTTCAGCACCGCGAGCCTGACGCCGTCCATGGCCTGCCCGCCGAACTCCTCGGGCCACTGCGGGCAGATGAGCTTGGCCTCGGCGAGCCGGCGCTCCCACTCGGCGTACGCCGGATCCGCCGTCGCCCGGGCGAGCTCAGCGCCCTGGTACCCGCCCGTGGTCGACACGATCTTCCAGTCGGTCAGCCCGGCGAGGCCCTCGGGAGCGTTGGCCGCGATCCATTCGCGGAGCTGAGCCCGGAACTCCGCGATCTCCGGGCCGAGGTCAAGATCCATGACGAGCCTCCCGGCGGGGGATTGAAATCTTAGAATCAAATTCTAAGTTCGATGACAACAAAGCGCCCGTGGCATTGTCAAGGCTGGCAGACCGGCAGTCCGCGGGCCGAACCCAGGTCGGCACTCGTGCGCGTCGGCCAGCCGGCCGCCGCTGTCTTCTTCGCGCGCAGCCCTCGCCACATCCCGCGTCCGCCCCGCCAATAGAACAGCGATGGCCCATGGACCGTCTTCTTCGTCGAACGTCTATGGGCCATCGCTGTTGAAATTTGCCGGCTGGTGCTGGCCCGGGGGCGGCTGGGATGGGGTCAGTGTCAGGAGGCTGGTGCTGGCTCACGGGTGGGCGGCTTCCAGGGGCCGCCGGTCATCACGCGGCGCGCGTACTCGATCACGGCGTCGATGACCACGTTGGCCTGGCGGCGGTTCCGCGAGGCGGCCACCTCTCGTGCGCCAGCACCGATCAGCGAGGTGAGGATCGAGGCATAGAGCCGGTCGAGCGAGGTGTCAGCGAGCCGGAGAAGCGCGTCGTTCTGACTGACCCACTCGTGCTCTCTGCCCCGCTTCATGAGTTCGAATCCCGGCGGCCCGTCGCCCGAGACGAAGAGCATCGCGAGGTCACGGCGCAGCCAACTGCCCTCGAGGAAGGCCCTGGCTCCGATGCAGAACAAGGCCGTCGGATCGCTCTCGCCGGACCGCCGCGCGTGCGCGACTGCCTCGCTCGCCGCCTTCTCGTGCGCGGCCTGGTGATCTTGCCAGAGGGCCAGGAACAGCTCGCTTTTGCCGCCGAAGTGGTGGTACAAGCTGCCCACGCTCGAGCCGGCCCGCTCGACCACATCGGCGATGCTGGCGCTGGAGAAACCCTGTTCGGCGAAGACCTCGCGGGCTGCGTCCAGCAGCGCGCGCTGCGTCTGCTTCGTCCGCCCCCACTGCCAGGCGCCGCCGGCCGGTCGGCTCGTCAGCTCGCTCGACATCGTCACGACCCGTCTGGTGGCCTTGACACGGCCGCCTTGACAGTGCCAAGTTCCCCACCTGAAGGTAATTCCAGAAGTGAATTCTAGTAATCGTGCCGAGGGTTCATCCAGGAAAGGGCCGGTGAACAGCGATGGGACGGCTTGACGGGCGGGTCGCGATCGTAACAGGCGCGGGGCGCGGCATCGGCAGGTCGGTCGCCATCCTGCTGGCCAGCGAGGGCGCCGCCGTGGTTGTCAACGATCTCGGTTCGGCGGTGGACGGCTCGGGCAGCGACGCAGGCCCGGCCGGCCAGGTTGTGGACGAGATCGGCGCGGCGGGCGGCAAGGCCGTCGCGAACGGTGCTGACGTCTCCGACCACGCGGCCGCCGAGACTGTGGTCGGGTCCGCGATCGAGCAGTTCGGGCGACTGGATGTGCTGGTGAACGTAGCAGGCATCCTGCGCGACCGGATGGTCTTCAACATGACCGAGCAGGAGTGGGACGACGTCATCAGGGTGCATTTGAAGGGCACCTTCAACACCACGAAGTTCGCGGCGGCGCACTGGCGGTCGCTCCGCGACGAGACGGCACAGAACCGGATCATCAACTTCACGTCGGTCTCGGGCCTGCACGGGGCCCCCGGCCAGCCGAACTATGCGGCCGCGAAGATGGGCATCGTGGGCCTGACCTACTCGTCCGCGAACGCGCTGCAGCGGTACGGCGTGACTGTCAACGCGATCTCGCCTGGCGCGGCGACGCGGATGACCGACTCGGTGCCTACGGAGCGGCGCAGGACTTCCCGGGTAAGCGCCGATGAGTGGTCACCGGATAACGTCGCGCCGGTGGTTACCTACCTGGCGAGTGAGCAGTCGGGCTGGATCACCGGGCGGATCGTGCACTCATCGGGCTACGAGATCGCGCTTTACAACAATCCCGAGCCCGTGGTCCGGCTGATCGGAACCGGCCCGTGGGACCTGGACAACCTGGCCAGCCAGGTCGAGCGCTCGTTCGGCCCGCTGCTCGGCCGGAACCGATGATGGGCCAGAAGGCGGTGCCGGTGCCGACTCCGGACACCCAGCCGTTCTGGGACGGGTGCTCGGCTGGGGAGCTGCGGATCCAGCGGTGCCTCGACTGCGACCAGCCGTATTTTTACCCGCGTCCGGTCTGCCCGGCGTGCGGCTCGGCGCGGGTGGACTGGTTCACCGCGAGCGGCGAGGCGACGCTCTACTCCTACGTGATCAACCACCGTCCGGCGCCCGGATTTGAGGACGAGGCACCCTACGCGATCGCGGTCGTCCAGCTCGCCGAGGGACCGCGGATGATGGCCAACCTCATCGGGGTGCCGAACACGCCAGAGGACCTGGTGCTCGACATGCCGCTGCGCGTCACCTTCACCCGTCGCGGCGATCTCAGCCTGCCGCTCTTCACTCCGGCGGCGACAGCGGCGGAAACGGCTCCATGACCGACGTCATTATCGCCGGAGCAGCCGAAACCGACCAGCTCGGCAAGCTTCCTGATCACTCCACGCTCCAGCTGCATGCCGAGGCCGCGCTCAACGCGGTCGCTGACGCCGGCCTCACACTGAAGGACATCGACGGGATCGCGACGGTCAGCTCGCCAGGACCGGTCCAGATCGCCCACTCGCTCAGCATCGTCCCGCGCTGGATGGACGGCACGGGCGTCGGCGGAACGTCGTTCCTGCTGCACGTCAGGCATGCCGCGGCCGCCATCATGGCCGGGTACGCCAGCACCGTGCTGATCACGCACGGCGAGTCGGGCCGGTCCAGGGTCGGGGCGGCCCGATTCGCTCCCGCACCGAGCTCGATCCAGGGCCAGTTCGAGGCGCCTTACGGCGTATTCGGCGCGACTACGGCGTTCACGATCCCGGCACTGCGCTACATGAAGGACTACGGGCTCACCCACGAGCAGCTTGCCTACGTAGCCGTCGCGCAGCGGCGCTGGGCGGCGAAGAACCCGCGTGCCATGTACCGCGACCCGATCACTGTCGATGACGTACTCGCGTCGCGAATGGTGGCGTATCCCTTCCACCTGCTCGAGTGCTGCCTGGTGACCGATGGCGGCGGGGCGCTGATCCTGACGTCGGCCGACCGGGCCGGCGAATTTCCCAAGCCCGCCGTGCACGTGCTGGGCACCGGGGAGTCGTCGGAGACGCCGGTGATTTCGCAGATGGCGGACTTCACCGAGTCACAGGCGTTTCGCCTGGCCGGCCAGGCAGCCTTTGCGGAGGCAGGTATCGGAACGGGCGATGTCGGGCACCTGATGATCTATGACGCGTTCGCGCATGTGCCGATCTACGGCCTGGAGGCACTTGGCTTCGTGCCCAAGGGCGAGGCGGGCGCTTTCATCGCCGACGGGAATACCGAGCCAGGCGGCTCGCTGCCGCTGAACACCAACGGCGGCGGGCTGTCGTACACCCACACCGGCATGTACGGGATGTTCGCCATCCAGGAGTCAGTCCGCCAGGTCAGGGGCGAAGCCGCCGCCCAGGTAAACGGCCATGAGATCAGCGTCGTGCTCGGCAACGGCGGCATGTTCGCCACCTCGGGCGTCCTAGTCCTCGGCAGGCACCCGCGCTGACCCGCCGCCCGGCTTGGCATGAGGGACCCCGTCCAGCCGCGTGATCATCAGCGGCCAGTGATGTTGGCGCTCGTTATTGTGGGATCCAGGACGGTTCAGACGGTGCGATACATCCAATAACGGCAAGGAGATCAGATGGCTGACGGTGCGGTGGCAATTGTCGGCGGCAGGGTCGTGCCGATCGCGGGACCGGAGATCCCGGCCGGGACTGTCCTGATCGAGAACGACAGGATCGCCGCCGTCGGCGCAGTCGACGTGGTGGCCGTCCCCGACGGCGCTGAGGTTGTCGACGCCGCCGGATCGTGGGTCCTGCCCGGCTTCATCGAGGCGCACGGGCACGTCGGCGTGAGCGAAGAGGCCGAGGGCTGGGCTGGCGAGGACACCAACGAGATGACCGAGCCAGTCACCGCGCATGTGCGTG
>DASWGE010000104.1:0-3725 GCA_036393895.1 Streptosporangiaceae bacterium
GCAGCCCAGCCTGACTCATGCCCGTGGGTCAGGGCCACGATCCGGCGCGCGCCCGCGCGGCGAAGGGCCGGTGCGAGCAGCCCAAGTGGCGCCGCCGCGCCGAAGAGCACGGTGTCGCAGCCATGCTCGGCCAGGATTGCCCTAGCCCGCCTGGCCACGGACGGCACGGGAAGCATGAGCGACGTCGGATGCCGCACGACCGGGAAAGGCTGCCTCGCGTCGAACTCGGCAGCGCCGCGCCAGGCAGGTGCGTAGACCACGACCTGTCCTGGCGGCAGCCGTGTCGCGAGCGCATGCACGAACGACTGGATGCCGCCGCTGCGCGGCGGAAAGTCGTTGGTGACGATCAGGATCTTCGGCATACGGATCGCTACCCTACCCATCGGCGTCAGGTATGCAGCGTGAACTGCCACCCGGGGACGTACTTGGCCGTCGTCAGCCCCAGTCGCTCGCACACTGTGACGCGCTCAGGTGAGTCTCCCCACGACTCGACCGTGACGCTCGGAGTCCGCGCGGCTGCCAGGGCCGCCTCGAGTAGCGCCTGATAACCAGCGGCCTCGCGGTGGGCAGGGACCAGGCCAGGGGCGTCAATCAGGCCGCTAGCCGGCTCGATGCGGCAGACGCCGATCGTCATGCCAGCCTTGCGCAGCCCGATTGACGCTGTTCCTGGCGGCAGGTCGGGCGGCCACTGCTGGGGCGTCTTGTGGCCCCATTGACCGCGGAAAGCCTCGGCCCACAGCTCCCGGGATTCCTCTTCAGCCGCGAGCGGAACAACCTGGTGATCAAAATCTCGGCGGGGCCGCCCGTTCACCTCCTCGCCCGCAGCGCGCACCCGGCCTTCAAGCCTGCGATATCCCCATTGCCTGGTAAAGCCCAGCGCGGACAGGTCCGCGGCGCTGTGCGCCCAGACGAGGTCAGACCCGGCCCGCCGCCCGGCGGCCAGCAGCGCCTCGGCCTGGTCAGCGTCGGCGATCGAGCCCTCGGCTACGGTTCGTCCTTCGGTGTTCACGCCGAAGACTACGGTCGGCGATGCCATGGCTGGGCCTTCCTCGTTGCCGACTCGCCGCCGGAACGCGTTACGGCCGGACGGCGCCGTCGAGGTTCGACAGATACCAGCCTCCGAGGGCGACCTTCTCGACGTTCTGGCCGGGAACAGGCGCGTCTATCACGGAGCCGCCGCCCACATATATGCCGACATGCGAATTGCCTGCGAAGCCGAGGACGTCGCCTGGATGGAGGTACCTGGTCGTGAACGCACCAGAGGAGGTGTGCAGCGGGACCGCGGGAAGCGAGGCCATCTGGTCGTAGCTGACCCTGGGGATGGAGATTCCCGCGTAAGACCATGCCGACATCGTCAGGCCGGAGCAGTCAAAGCCGGCACTGCATGGCCCCGTTCCGCCGAACACGTAGGGGCAGCCAAGCTGGTTATAGGCGAAGGCCACGGCCTTCTGGGCCTGAGTCGAGGTCGGCCCGTGGTAGCCGCCGCCGCCTCCGCCGCCAGGTCCCGTGCCCGTCCGCTGCGGCGGCGCCAGCTGGGCAAGCAGGGCCTCCGCCTGCTGCTTCAGCTTGTTGAGCACCGCGATCCGCTTGGCGAGCGAATGCTTCAGGTGCAGGATCGAAGCATGCGCCTGGCTCGCGGCTTGCTGGGCGTTTAGCAGCTGACGGCTGGCCGCCCGGTACTGGTTGATCTGAGCGCTGTTGGCGATCGACAGCTGGGTCAGGATCGCCGACTCGTCCAGTACCTGTTGCGGGGACGCCGACGTCAGCAACGCTACGGGTGACGACGCGCCGCCTCGCTCGTAGGCGACCGCGGCCAGCCTGCCGATCTGCTGCCGCATGGCGTCGAAGCTGGCCCGGTATCTCGCCGTCTCCTTGTTGAGAACCTTGAGCCGCTGGTTGGCTACCGAGAGCTGCTGCAGGACCTGGTCATACTGCTGGCCGAGTCGGGCCGACTTAGTGTTCAGCGTGGCGAGCTTGGCCTTCACCTGCGCAACCGTCGGCTGCGGAAGTGCGGCCGCCGAGCCGCCGACGCCTGCGACGGCAGCGACAGTGGCGACGCCGATGGCGATTAGCCAGCCGCGCCGCAGCCGACCCGACAGCGCGGCGGCCTTCTTGCCGCCGATGACGCCGCGAGCGCCGTCGGGCACCCCGGCACCTGTGCTACTGCGATGACTCTTGACTCTGCGAACTGACAGCGGCGTACGCACGCGCCAGACACGCTCCTTCTCCCATAGTCATCTGCCGAATCGACTTACGGGTCCGGGCCGTGGCAACTGCCCGTCGGCGCTGACATGTGGTCAGACCGATGCACCCCGGGGTTTCGCCCGCACTCGCCTGAGCGGATGCTTGCGACCTTCCGTGGGCTCCCGATTCGCCCGCTGGCCTGGCGGCCAGACTGAGAACTCGGTAGCGGCCTACCGCCGCCGCTCTTTGACACGGCTGCCAAGCGATCGGCTTGCTGAGCCACACTAGTGAGCGCGGATGGCGCATTCAACCACTTCGCGCACTCTCGTATCAGTTTTGCGGCCGCTCTGCCCGGCGGGCAGGGCAACGGGCAAGGCGGCCGGCCGCCGGTAATCTGGCCTTTCCGGCCCCCTGGCCTGGTGAGCGAGCGGCTGTCCGCATGGGCTCACGTGCGGACATGCTCGGCGTGGCGATGTTCTATGTCAGCCCAGTGTCAGTGCCTGGCCATAGCGTGTCCTTGTGAGGGCACCGGTACAGACTCATCAGCCGCTGGCCGGCCATCCGGGATGCGGGCGCCCCGATAGCGGGCCCGCCGATGGCAAGCTCACGGATGGCGAGCTCCTGGATGTCGGGCGCGCGGAGGCCGGGCTCGCGGAGTCCGGTGCGCACGAGGACGACCTCCGGACGGAACGCTGCGCCGGAGACGGCCAGCACAGCCGCCTGCTGCCCGGCTTGCTTCCCGGCGGGTCGTTCCTGCCGGCCGGAGACCTGGTCGTCGTCGATGTCGAGACGACAGGCTGGCTCGCTGACGCGGCGGGCATCACCGAGATCGGAGCCGTCAGGCTCAGCCCTGGCCGGCCGGCGGCCGAGTTCTCGGCGCTGGTGAATCCCGGCAGGCCGATCCCCGCTCACATCTCCGAACTCACGGGAATCACCGACGCCATGGTCAGCGAGGCGCCAGGAATCGCCGAGGTGCTTCCGGCGTTCCTCGACTTCGCCAGCGGCGGCGTCATCGTCGCGCACAACGCCCCGTTCGACATCGGCTTCCTGGCCGCCGCCGCCGCCGAGTGCGGGATCACCTGGCCGCCGCGGGCGGTGATCGATACGGCTGTGCTCTCCCGCCTGCTGCTGAGCCCGAGCGACGTTCCCGACCACAGGCTGGCCACGCTTTCCTGGCATTTCGATCCCATGACCGGACCGCGTCACCGCGCGCTCGCGGACGCCAGGGCAGCTGCCGCCGTGCTGAAGGGCCTGATCGGGCTGCTCGCCCGCGGGCCCAGGCCGACTCCGGGTCCCGCGATCTACCGGCCACCGGCCGCCACAGGCGTGGTGCCCGCGATCGGCGCAGCGCCGAGCCGATACGATGTCGCCGCAGCCGGCGCGCGGGTTTCCAGGATTCAGGAGGCGGCTATGGTCACCGCGATTGTTCTGATCAAGGCCGATGTCGCCCGCATTCCCGAGACGGCCGAAGCGATCGCCCAGATCGCGCAGGTTAGCGAGGTCTACTCGGTGACCGGGGAGTTCGACTTGGTGGCGATGGT
>DASWGE010000105.1:0-1757 GCA_036393895.1 Streptosporangiaceae bacterium
AGAATGTCGGGATTCTCCGTCAGCTCGATCGGGGCTGGCGGACGGCCCGCCTTCTTGAGCTTTACCTCGCTCCTGGCCACCGGCCGGAAGTCAGCCACTGCCGCTGCCATGACCACGGCATCGGCGTCAGCCGCTGCCTGGACCGCCGCGTCCCGCAGCTCGCAGGCTGACGTTACCCGGACCACGTGCACGCCCGCCGGGTCGGCCAGCCCGGTATTGGCCGCGAGCAGCGTGACCTCAGCCCCTCGCGCGGCGGCAGTCCTGGCCAGCGCGTAACCCTGCAGACCTGATGACCAGTTTCCGATAAAGCGGACGGGGTCGAGTTCCTCCCGCGTGCCCCCGGCGGAGATCACGACACGCCTGCCAGCCAGATCGGGCACCAAGCAAGCCGATCCCCTGGCCAGCACCCGCAACGCCACCTGATAGAGCTCGGCAGGCTCCGGCAGCCTGCCAGGGCCTGAGTCGGTCCCCGTGAGCCGTCCCGAGGCCGGCTCGAGCACCAGCGCGCCGCGGCCGCGCAGCGTCGCGACGTTGGCCTGGGTGGCCGGATGCTGCCACATCTCGGTGTGCATGGCTGGGGCGTATACGACGGGACAGCGAGCTGTCAGCAGCACGTTGCTCAGCAGGTCTGGCGCCAGCCCCGCGGCGGCCCGGGCCATCAGGTCAGCCGTCGCCGGGGCGACCAGCACCATGTCGGCCTGCCGCCCGAGCGTCACGTGCGGCACCTCGTGGATGTTGTCCCACTGGCTCGTGCTCACCGGCTGGCCAGACAGCGCCCTCCAGGTAGCGGCCCCGACGAACCGCAGGGCATCGGGCGTCGGCACCACACGAACCGAATGCCCGGATTCGGTGAGCAGCCTGAGCAGCTCGCAGACCTTGTACGCAGCGATGCCCGCACCGACCCCGAGGACAATGCGCATCGGCGCCAGCCGGTCAGCGGTCAGGCGGCCGGGAGATCCGCCGGCTCGGCGCGCAGCAGGCCCTCGGCGATCTCGCGCAGCGCAATCGACAGCGGCTTCTCCTGCACCCGGGTCTCGACCAGCGGGCCGACATACTCGAGCAGGCCCTCGCCGAGCTGGGCATAGTACGCGTTGATCTGCCTGGCACGCTTCGATGCCATGATCACCAGACCGTACTTGCTGTCCACCACTTCGAGCAGTTCGTCGATGGGCGGATTGATAATTCCCTCGAGAGCCGGAGTCCCTGCCACCATCTGCCTTCCAGGTCGTAGCCCTACTCGGCCGGCTGATCCACCGGCTGGGCCGTCATCAAGCCTACCAGTTGAGTACACACATCCTGCACGGACGTATTGACAAGAGTGACATCGAACTCACTCTCCGCTCTCAGCTCCGCGCGGGCCGCCTCCAGCCGCTGCTCGATCACCTCCGCGGGCTCGGTCTCCCTGGCGGTGAGCCTGCGGACGAGCTCGTCCCACGATGGCGGGGCCAGAAAGACCAGTAGCGCGTCCGGTACTGCCGCGCGCACCTGCCTGGCACCGACGACGTCGACCTCGAGCAGGCCCGGTAGGCCAGCCGCCAGTCGTTCTGCAACAGGCCGGCGGGGGGTTCCGTAGTAGTTGCCGGCGAATCTCGCCCACTCGAGTAGCTGACCCGCGGCAGCCATTTCGTCGAACTCGCGCTCGCCGACGAAGAAATACTCTCGGCCGTGCACCTCGCCTGGCCGGGGCCGACGAGTGGTCACCGAGACAGACAGCCAGATCTGCGGGCAGTTACGCCTGATCGCATGGACGACCGTGC
>DASWGE010000106.1:0-4720 GCA_036393895.1 Streptosporangiaceae bacterium
TATTCAGGCGAGTGCTCGTGGCAGTCGAAGATGCAAGCCAGGTCAAGCAGGTGGTGGAGCTTGCGCGCGGAGCGGGCGCGAGCGAGGCCCGCGTACTGCACCTCAATCTTCGCGAGAGTATAGGAGGCCGCCGGTACGCGCTCGAGTCGGATTCCGCTGCCGCATACGCAGTCGAGGCGACTGTCTTCGAACTTCGCATGCTGGGCATCGGAGCCTCAGGACAGGTTCGCCACGCTCTCGTCGATAAGGCTGCCGAGGCGATTGTCGCCGACGCCACTGACTGGGGCGCGAATCTGATCGTGCTCGGCGCGCCGCGCCGCGGCGAATTGGCAACCCGGCTGCTCGGCAGCGTGACGCTCCGCGTGCTCCTGCGCGCGCCGTGCCCGGTGCTCGTGGCCTCCTCGGCGGATAAGGATCGCCTGACCGGCGTGGCCGAAGAGGGTTACGTCGGCGCCCGTTCCTGACCCGAACGGCGCCTAGCGGCTGGCCGGCGGTGACGCAGCCACAACGCGCCGCCGGCGAGCCCTGCGGCCGCAATTGCTGCGGCTGACGCGATCAGCCAGGCAAGTGTTCGTGGGCCCGCCTGATGCGATGGCGCAGCTTGTGCGGCAGCAGGTGGGCGGTTCCGTTGCGCTGTTTGGCTGTCCGTTCTTCGTGGAACGCCGAGCTCGGCAAGGGTGCGAATCAGCTGACGACTGCCCCGAAGCCATCCGGTAACCAGCAATGGCTGCCCAAAGCCGCGCTGGCCTGGGCGCGTGTAGATGATCGGCCCGCCGGCCGCGCGCGGATAGAGATCTTGGCGGATCCGCCCGAACTGCTCGCCTGGCTGCGGGGTAACGCCTGGCACGGTGTAGATGACTGTGTACCGCGGACCGAGGGAAGCCTTCGGCGGCGGGGTGCGCAGGCCAGTCGGCGCCGGCAGGGTGCCACCAGCGCCGAACAATGCGGTGAAAAAATTGGTTTGCTCAGCCAGGGCGGCGAGCCGTCCCGGCTGTCCCGGCTCGCCGGCACCGGACACGACGATCGGGCGGACCAGTCCCGGGCCGGTGATTCGCGCCTGGGTCGGTCCCTTCGCAAACGCCGGCGTGGCCAACGTCACGGCGGCGATGCTGATACCCATGGCGAGAGTGGTGACAGCGATCAGCCTGCGCAGCATGAGCGGGTCCTTCCGTAGGCGGTTCACTCCTGCTACACCGCAACCCGGCAGCAGGTTCCCGCGCGATGTCAGTGCGCCGAGTCGGCGATGCCGAGCGCAGTTCGCTTGCCGAGCTTGCCTTCCAGGCGCAGCGCGACCTGCCGGGTCCCCCAAATCAAGGTGTTGCCCTTAGTAAGCCGGGCCGAAGCCGTGGCCGGCACGCCGTCACGGGTGACGTACATCAACAGGTGCGGTCCCTTTATCCACAGGCCCTTCGTGCCGTTCACTTCGACCGGTGTCACGTCGCCGAAATGAACGAACTTCTGGAAGAGGATCGGGTCGAGGTGGCCGGCGAACTCATCAATCAGGACCTCGCCGTACGGCGTCCGGCTGTAGACCAGGGACGCGACCCGCCCGCCATCGCTGACCACAACCTCGCCGGGCCGGCCAAACGCCGCGGGAACCAGGATGGGGAAGGAGACTTGGCGGCGGGCCTCCTCTAGCGACATCTGCCGTTCGCCGGGCAAGGACGCGCTGCTACCCGGCGAGCGCACCGGGCCTGGCGCCTGGCGAAGCTCGATACCGGCGAAACGGAGGACATGGCTGATCACGGCGCGTCCTTGCGGGGTAGCCACGAGCACAGCCACGACAGCCACCGCTACAACCAGCGCAGCACGCCAGACCGGCCGGCGTCGAAGGGCGCCGGCCCGCAAGGCAGGTACGTGGCGCCGCCTGCCTGCATGCCCCTCGAGCCGCTGCCGCACTACCGCGGTCAGATCGCTGGCTGGGGGTACCTCAATCTCGCGGCCCAGCGCCCGCAGTTGAGGCTCCACCGCGCGCTGCCACTCGGTCCGGTCAGCCATCGAGGACCCGGCTCTGCTCTCTGGGCACAAGTTGCCCGCGCAGCCTGTTCAGCGCACGCGACGTGCGTGACTTCACCGATCCCAGCGGCCACTCGAGCACCTGCGCCGTCTCGGCCTCGGATAGGTCGAGAAAGTAGCGGCAGACAAGCACCTGCCGTTCGGTGTGCGGGAGCGCGTTCACAGCCGCAACCAGCTGAGCGCGCTGTTCTGCGGCCAGGAGCTCATCGGCGGGGCCGGCCGCTGCGGTGCCGCTAGATTCCGCGCTCGGCAACCGCAGGGCCAGCGCTGCTCGGCGTCGCCGCGAACGGGTGAGATTCTTGGTCTCGTTGGTGACGATGCGCAGCAGCCACGGGCCGAACGGTTCCCCCACCCGGAACCGGGACAGGTGCCGGAACGCCTTCACAAACGCCTCCTGCACGACGTCGTCGGAGTCCTCCCCGGCGCCCAGCAGGAAAGCAGCCCGGTGTGCGCGCAGCGTGTACCTGGCGACCAGCACGCCATACGCGTCAAGGTCACCACCAACGGCCCGGGCTACCGCCTCCGCGTCGTCGATTGCTCTCCTCACTCAACCGAGCACACACTTGATTACACCGTCAGCGGCCGGAGGGTTCTCACCAGAAGCGCTGAGATCGATACCCGCGATCATGGTGCCGCCCCGCCCAGCACTACCATCAGTGGCCGAGCTATGTACCTAGACAGGTACGTACCCAATCGGTTACATTGAACTCGTGGATGCTGTTCTGCACGCGCTGTCTGATAGCAGCCGAAGGACGGTGCTGGACGCTCTGAGCCAAGGAGAGGCCACCGTCGGCGAGTTGGCCGCCTTGCTGCCCATCGCTCGTCCCGGAGTCTCGCGACACCTTCGGGTGCTCCGTGAGGCCGGGCTGGTCGAGGTGCGCCAAGAGGCTCAGTGGCGGGTGTACAGCCTGCGGCCTGAACCGCTGGCCGAGGTGGACGACTGGCTCGGGCGCTACCGATCGCTGTGGGAGCAGCGGCTGAACGCGTTGCACACCGAAGTCGCCCGAGGAAAGAAACAACGAAGGAGCATCAGATGACGTTTCCGCGCACGGGAGCCAGCAACTCTCTCGTGGGGTCGGTGCATGCCGTAGACGGCAAGGCGGTCGTCCGCATGGAAGATCGCTTCAGCACTAACCCCGATGACCTTTGGTCGGCGGTCACTGATCCCCCACGGCTGGCGCGCTGGATCGCAAAGGTAGATGGCGACCTGCGGCTGGGCGGCGAGTTCCGGGCCAGCTTCACCAGTGGCTGGGAAGGCCCAGGGCGGGTCGACGTGTGCGAGCCTCCCCGCCGGCTGCTGGTGACCATGTCTCCCGGGCAGGACGACCAGACCGTCATCGAGGCTGAGCTCGTTGCTGACGGCGACCACACCCGGCTGGTGCTGGAGGAGCGCGGCCTTCCACTCGACGAGGCCGCCGCGCACGGCGCGGGATGGCAGGCACACGTCGAGGACCTAGCCGCATATCTCGCGGGCATGCCGACCGCGGACTGGCGGACGCGGTGGACCGAGCTGGCCCCGGCCTATCGTGATCAGCAAATCCGCCTCGGATGATCGACAGACACGGTGCGGACTCCGCGTCGGGCGAGCACAGGCAACTATGGGAATTCCTCACTGCGCAACGAGAATGCGTCCTCGCGATCGTCGAGGGCCTGGACGAGGCGGCGCTCCGTAAGACTGTCGTGCCTAGCGACGTAACGTCCGCACCATCGTGGGCCAACCGCATCGTCACAACGACGCTTGGTCTTCTTCTCGGGCTTCCAGATCGGCGGGATGAGCATCGAGGACAAGCCCCAGGGCGATGTTGTGCTCGAGCAGCGCCTTGAGCGCGCTGAGCACGAAGGTAAATCCGCTGGTGGAGTCGGCGACGTACCGGACCAGTTCGTCGCCGGTGCCGGTGAAACCGGACTCGGTGACCTCCACGTAGGTGGTGTCGTCATGCATGGGAATGAAACGGAACTCGACCGTCGTCGGGTTTTCCGGGGTGTAGCCGCTCCACGTAAAGACGACCCGGCTGTTCTCCTCTATTTCCCTGACGAAGACCCGGCTGGACACCCCGTACATCTCCCACTCCCAGACCAGCTGGGCTCCTGGGATCATCTTCCCGCTGCTCTTCGTGTACCAGATCTTCCTGGTGATGTCCGGGTCAACGATGGCCTGGAACACGTCGTCGGGCGTCCGGCGAATGCGCATGCCGACTTTGACCGAGGGAATCTTCGTAAGCTCAAGTGTGCCTTCCGGCATGGTTCATCCTTCCGTCGCCGTGAGGTACGGCCCTCTTGCGTCATCATGCAACCATCTGGCTGCCTCTCCTTTATAGGCAGCCAATCGGCTGCCTGTCAAGGGGCGGCTTGGCCGTCCAGACCCCGCGGACAGCGTCCCCGGCACCTGCCAGAAACCGGCCCGGATTAGACAATCGGGCAGGTGGTAAAGACACGCACCGCACCCAGGCCGCATACTTGAGGTAATGAGCCAGTACCGCGCCGTCCGCCAGCGCCATCTCGCAACCAGTCCCTTCAACTTTCGCGATCCCGAGCCGCCGCCCGAGACCTTCTCCGTAGATGAGATGGTCACTCACGACAAGTACGGTCTCGGCACAATAAAGGGTGTCGAACCGGGAATCGCCCTGGTCATCGACTTCGGCTCGCACGTGCAGCGAATCATGACACCGTCCGCCAAGCTGACCAAGCTCTGAGCCCGCGGTGC
>DASWGE010000107.1:0-2924 GCA_036393895.1 Streptosporangiaceae bacterium
CGAATGTCCCCGGCGACACGCCTGTTCCTGGCGGGCAACACGGTGTCGATGCTCGGAACGGGCCTGGTCATAGCGTTCATCCTCATCTACCTGCACCAGGTCAGGGGCGTCGCCCTGCCGGTCGTCGGCGGCCTGCTGACCGCCTCGGCCGGGGCTGGCCTGCTCGTCGTCCCGCTCGTCGGCATACTGCTCGACCGGATTGGCGCTCGCCGCGTACTCACCGGGATCGTGGTCGGCCAGGCCGCCGCTCAGGTCCTGCTGGCGTGGGCGCACAACGCGGCTACGGCGTTGCCGGTCTTGCTGCTATACGGCGCGACCTGGGCGCCGATGTTCCCGGCAATACGGACCATGATTGCCGGCCTTAATCCGGAACCGGAAACCCAGCAGCGGGCGTTCGCGATCAACTTCACAACCCAGAACGCCGCTATCGGCCTCGGCACGACCGTCGGCGCGATCGTCGCCAACGTCCACCATCCGGGAACCTTCCAGGCTCTCTTCCTGGCCAACGCCGCATCTTGCCTGCTGTTCGCTGTCACTCTCCCCTTCCTGCCGAGCCTGCACCGACCCAGGGGCGCGGATGAGCCACGAGTCGGCTACCGCGACGTGCTGGCGAGCCGCGCGCTGCGGCTGATACTGGTCGCCTCCCTCCTCATCTACTTCACCGGCCCCCCAGCGTTTGACTCGGGCCTGCCCGCTTACTCCACGGTCGAGGCCCACATGTCAGCGCACATCGTCGCATTGTCGCTCACCGTCAATACTGCCTTTATCGTCGCCACGCAGCTGCTCGTGCTTCGGCTCGTCCGCCGGCTCCGGCGCAGCCACGCGCTGGTGCTGGTCGGCCTTATATGGGCCGTGTCGTGGGCGGTATTCGGGCTGGCCGCGCTACCGATCCCGCTGGCGAGCCGGGTCACCTGCGTGTTCATGTTCACCGCAATGTTCGGACTCGGCGAAACCTTCGTGGCGCCGACCCTGGCACCGCTCGTCAACACCCTGGCCGACGACCGGGTCCGCGGCCGGGCTAACTCGCTTGCCGCGGTCGCCCAGTCGCTGGCATTCACCGTTTCGCCTGCGATCGCCACCGGCCTGATCGCCGCGGGCGCGGCGGCGGTCTGGATCTCGCTGCTATGCGTCGGCTGCCTCGGCACGGTCGCCATCGGTGCCCGCCTGAGCCGCACTCTTAGCAACGGGCAAGATCTGCCGAGCGCCCCGCCGGCGGTCGCCCCCGCCAGGCTCAGCGCAACCGGGTCGGAAGGGGGCGTCCGTCCGACCCTCTGTGTAAGTGATCGTGGCGGTCAAGGGGTTGGGATTCGTCCGTCGAAGTAGATCGTGAATACCTGCAGAGCCTGCTTCGTGCGGGTGGAGGCGCTGTTGATTCGAGTGGAGGTGGGAGACCTTCGCCGCCGCTCGTCGCAGTGGCCTGGTAGGAGCTGGGGACAGCCTGGCCCGGGAGAGGCCGGGTTGGGTGCATCTTGAAGCCCTGGGCTCCTCTTTCGGTGAGCGAATCGCAGTGAACACGGGAAACGTTCCTGGCTTGCACAGCCGGATAAATAGTACGGAGATGGAATGTCACTGGCCTACGTAATCGTCGATGTGTTTACTGACACGCCACTGCAGGGGAACCAGCTGGCGGTGTTCGAAGACGGGTCGGCGCTCAGCGACGACCAGATGCAGCGCCTGGCCCGGGAGATGAATTTGTCCGAGACCGTCTTCCTGCTTCCGGCCGAGGACGGCGGCGATGCTCGCATGCGCATCTTCACGCCCGCCGCGGAGTTGCCCTTTGCCGGTCATCCAGTCCTTGGCACAGCGTTCGTCGTCGGCGAGGCACGGCAGCTGACGAGCGTGCAGCTTGAGACTGCCGCCGCGGCTGTGCCGCTGAAGCTCACTCGCTCCCGGCAGCATGGGGGCAGCGCCGACGACATCGGTCAGATCACCTTCGCCTGGATGCGCCAGCCGATCCCCGCCCGGGCGCCGTTCCCCAGGACCGCACAGCTGCTTGCCGCCCTCGGGGTCCCGGCATCTGGCTTGCCGGTCGAGTCGTACACCAACGGGCCGACGCACGTGTACGTCGCGCTGCCCGACGAGGCGGCCGTTACCGCTCTGAAGCCACATATCACCGCGCTGGCTGGGTTCGCCGGAGCGTCCGCGTACTGCTTCGCCGGTTCTGGCCGGCACTGGCGGAGCCGGATGTTCGCGCCGGCGGCCCCTGGCGTCACGGAGGACCCGGCGACCGGATCTGCGGCCGGCCCGCTGGCCATTCACCTGGCCCGCCACGGCCGGATCGGGTTCGGCGAGGAGATCGAGATCAGGCAGGGCGCTGAAGTCGGCCGGCCCTCGGTCCTGCATGCGCGGGTGAATGGTTCGCCGGCAGGCATTGAGAGCGTTGAGGTGGGCGGCGCGGCGGTGATCGTGGCGCGGGGCGAATTCTGCCGGTGGTAGGTGCCGAGCCCCGGCTCTGTTCGACAGGCGCCGGTCTCGGGACGGCTGGTCGCCGGTGCGGTTACCCTGTACGTGATTCGCGCGCCGAAGCGGTCCGGGTTGCCCGCATGCGGGGTTCAGACTGTTAGTGCGGCCGGTGCGGGCACGGGGAACGTCGGCGGGCAGTAGGCGCGCCATGCCGCAGCCAGGCGGCGCACGGCCTCGGTCAGCTCGTCCGGTGAGGCCAGGAAATGAAGGCGCAGATACTCCGCGCTGTGCCCGGATGCGTCGAGGCCGTTCCCGGGCAGTACCGCGACCTGGTGGCGCAGCGCGGCCTGCGCGAATGAGGTCCCATCGCCGCGCGGCAGGCGCACCCAGAGGGTCTGCCCGCCCCGTACTGGTGGCACATCCCAGCCGGGAAGATGCCGGGCCAGTTCCGCGCGCAGGTGATCATGGCGGGCTTCACGCTCCACCGCCCATCGCTTCGCCAGCGGCTGGAGGCGGGGCAG
>DASWGE010000108.1:0-10108 GCA_036393895.1 Streptosporangiaceae bacterium
CTGCTGCTCAGGTCCTTGCGGATGCAGGGGGCTTGGACGTCCTCATCAATAATGCTGGGATATCAGATCGGACACCGGTAGCCGAGACGACTGCCTCCGACGTCCAGCGGTTGCTCGATACCAATGTGCTCGGCCCGGTGCAAGTCATTCAGGCCTTCACTGTTCTGCTGGAGGCTTCGGCCGCCCCGGTCGTTGTCAACGTATCCAGCTCGGTAGGTTCGCTGGCGTATGCCAGCAATCCGCAGGGTTCGTACCCCGAGCTGAACCTGCTTGCCTACCCGGCGTCAAAGGCAGCCTTGAATATGCTCACGATCCAATGGGCCAGAGCCCACCCACGCTGGCGGGTGAACTCCGCCGATCCGGGTTTCACGGCCACCAACCTCAATCAGTACAGGGGCACTCAGACACTAGAGGAAGGTACGGACGCCATCGTCCAATTGGCGACCGTCGGACCGGACGGTCCGACCGGGACCTTCTCAGGTCGGCAGGGCATCGTGCCATGGTGACGTCGGCCCCGGTGCTCTTTCGCGGCCCCCGCGTCTTCAGCGAGATGGTCCTTATCAACCGCGCCACTCACGGGTAAATCCCGATTCAGGCGTACGCTCGCCTATATGCGGAAACGGCGGGCGCATGTCAAGACGAGCAGAGCCGTAGCCCGGATGAGTGTGTACGACATGTGTGCATCCGCAGATGGCTGAGGTACGAGCCTCGCGCTCCGTGCTGGCTGAACCATGGGCGGGCGGAGTGGCCGGGTGGCTCGTCGTATTCGGCGCGTTGGTTGCCGAACTTGTCGCTGGCATTGTCACCAACTCGGCCTCGATCCTGATCGCGGCGCTGGTGCTGGTTATCCCTGTCGTGGTCGCGGTGGGCTTCTCGGTTGTCCAGTGGCAGCAGGTGCGCTCCACCGGCGCCGATCCGGCGAGCTGGTGGCATTTGTTGGGGATTGCCGCAGCCTTGTTCACGTGGCAGGTCTGGCCGACCTCGCCCGGGATACTCTACGGGGCCGGTAGCGCACGGGATGCCTGCATCATCCTTGGCCAATCGTCTCCGACGGCTGAGTGCCTGGCACGTGCCACGCATGCCATGGACGCCAGGAATGTTGTCTGGTGGCTGACAGGCTCCCTGATCCTGATCATGGCGTTGCTCGTCCGCCGGTCGCGGATCGCGGCCTGGGCCGCGATACCCGTCGCGCTAGGCGGCTGCTTGCTCGCCACACATTTCCTGGAACTGCTGCTCCTGCAGTATCACGCCAGCGGATAGCTATAACTATCAACTCGCTCTGAGGAAGTCCGCGCGCGGTGGCTCGGCCAACGTCGCGACCCCTGATAATAGGCGTGCGCAGCTCGCTGGAACCATTCGGCACGAAGGAGCGGGTAATGGTTACTACGGTCGCTGATGTGATGGTGGCCACGCTGAAGGAGTCCGGCGTGCGCCGGGTATACGGGATCCCGGGGGACTCGCTTAACGGGTTCACTGACGCGCTGCGCAGGGAAGCCGATATTGCCTGGGAGCACGTGCGGCACGAGGAGGCGGCGGCGTTCGCGGCAGCCGGGGAGGCCGCTATTACAGGGGAGCTAGCGGTATGCGCGGCCAGTTGCGGGCCTGGCAACCTGCACCTGATCAATGGCCTGTTCGACGCGAACCGCAGCGGGCTGCCGGTACTCGCAATCGCGGCGCACATCCCCAGGGTGGAGATCGGCGGCGAGTATTTCCAGGAAACCCATCCACAGGATCTGTTCCGCGAAGCCAGCGTGTACTGCGAGCTGGTCAGCATCCCTCAGCAGCTCCCACGGCTGCTCGAGATCGGGATGCGCGTCGCGTTGCAGCGTGGCGGAGTCGCGGTCCTCGTTGTCCCTGGCGAGGTATTCCTCGCCAGTGCCCCGTCCGGCGCGCAGCCGACGCCGGTGCGGGCGGTGTCGCCAGCAATGCGCCCGGACGAGCGGTCGCTGGCGGCAGCGGCAGAAGTGCTGAACGCCGCCGGCAGGGTGACGATCCTGGCTGGGGCTGGCTGTGCGGGCGCGCACGACCAGCTGATCGGTCTCGCGCAAGCGCTGAGGGCCCCAGTGGTGCACACGCTCCGTGGCAAGGAATTCGTGGAGTACGACAATCCACATGACGTAGGTCTAACCGGGCTGATTGGCTTCAGTTCCGGCTACCGGGCGATGGAACACTGCGACGCCCTTGTCATGCTCGGCACCGATTTTCCGTACCGCGCTTTTTATCCGGAAGACGTCCCGGTCATCCAGGTCGACGTCCGGGGCGAGCGAATCGGCCGCCGGATGCCCGTGCAGGTTCCGTTGATAGGCACCGTCAGGGACACTGTCGACGCATTGCAGCCGATGATTACAGCCAAGACCGATTCGGCCCACCTCGACCGGATGACTGCCCATTACCGGCGAGCCCGCGCCAGGCTAGACAAGCTCGCCAGGGAACGGCGGAATGATCAGCCGCTGCACCCCGAGTACGTGGCCGCCACGATCGACCGGCTCGCCGCCACGGACGCGGCCTTCACCGCCGACGTCGGCACGCCATGTATCTGGGCGGCCCGGTACCTGCGGATGAACGGCTCCCGCAGGCTCATCGGCTCCTTCAATCACGGCTCCATGGCCAACGCGCTGCCGCATGCGATCGGGATCCAGGCCAGTCAGCCAGGCCGGCAGGTCGTCGCGCTGTCGGGCGACGGCGGGCTCGCTATGCTGCTTGGCGAGCTCATAACGCTGCGCCAGCTGCATCTTCCCGTGAAGGTGGTCGTCTTCAACAACAGCGCTCTTGCATTCGTAGAACTCGAGATGAAGGCAGCCGGGATCGTCACCTACGGCACGGACCTGGACAACCCCGACTTCGCCGGCATCGCCAGGGCCGCTGGGCTGTTCGGCGCGAGAGTGGAACAGGCCGATCAACTGGAAGACGCCCTGAGCGAAGCGTTCGAGCACGGCGGCCCGGCCCTAGTCGAGGTGCGCACCGCCCGGCAAGAGCTGGCGCTGCCGCCCAACCTCACTTTTGGCGAGATCAAGGGCTTTACCCTCTACGCGACCAGGACCATTCTCTCCGGCAGAGGAGAGGAGCTGATCGAGCTCGCGAAGACGAACCTGCATGAACTCGATGTCGAATAGTGCGACCTTGACCTTGGCTACGTCCGTCCACCGAGGGCCAGGCGCGCGGCACTAATGTCCTCGCGGCCGTACCCGGCATCCACCGCCGCGCGCCAGTGCCGGGCCAGGGCGGCGAGCAGGGGCGGCGTGTCGCTGTCGGCCGCGCGGAGCGCCAGTTCGACGTCCTTGAGCGCCCATTCCAACGGGAACTCGGGCGCGAAGTCGCCTCGCTCCATCTTGTGCAGCTTGGCGTCGGCGATCGGGGCGTCCAGGGGGCCTTCCTCGATGACTTCGTCCAGCTTGGCGGGATCGATCCCGAGTCGGCTGGCAAGCTCGAGCGCCTCGGCTACTCCCTCGATGAGGATGGACATGTAGGCGTTGACGACCAGCTTCATCCGGCTGCCCTGGCCCGCAGGTCCCAGCCACACGGTCTTGCGGCCGATGGCCGAGAAGGCTGGCGCTAGGATCGCCCCGGCCTCGGGCGGGCCGGAGGCGAGGATGAGCAGCTGGCCGTTTTCTGCCGGGCTCTTGCTGCCTGATACCGGTGCGTCCACGAACAGGAGGTCGGGCCGCACCTCGCGCAGCCGACCGGCGATCTCGTTCGTCGCCGCTACGCCGATCGTGCCCATCTGAGCCCAGACCGCTCCAGGGGCAAATGCTCCCGTCACCCCGTCATCGAAGACCACCGCTGTCACGACATCGGCCGTTGGCAGCATAGTGATGACCACCCGGGCGCCCGCGGCCGCTTCCGCCGCGGAGGACGCCACCTCCGCGCCAGCCTGGCCCAGTGGGGCCGTCGCCGATGGCGACCGGTCCCAGACCGTGGTGGGCAACCCCGCGGTGACCAGTCTGCGCGCCATCGCCGAGCCCATAATGCCGGTGCCGAGCACCGCGACCCGCAGGTCCTGGCCAGGGTTGTTAGTCATCGCAATCCCATCCAGCAGCCGCTGCTCAGCCGCCCGCTAGGTTCGTACCCAGCCGGACGACCTTTCCTCTGGCCATCAGTGGTCTGCGCCGTCGCGGCGCAGGCCTTGCTGGGCGTATTCGACCAGCAGGTCGCTTATTGACAGGCCGCGCTGGTCCGCAATAGCCGCGAGTTGCTCGGCAAGGGCGGCCGGCATGACGACCGTACGGAGGACGTAATCGTCGCTTTCCCAAGCTTCTCCTGGCGTCTCAGACATGCTCACTCCTCGCTGCGGCACCCCGCGCCGGTTCGTCCATCGGTACGTAGCGGCGCAGGATGCGGTCGCTCAGCAGGCCAAGGCAGCTCAGGTTGGGAAAACCCGGTCCCTGAGCGAGCCCCGCGACCACCGGCAGGTGCAGGGGCGGGCTCAGCCCGGCGACCGACAAGTCGAGCTCGATCGCTCGCTCGAGCTCAGCTCCGGCCAATCCGTTCTCGACCTGGCGGCGGGCCTGGCCGCTGAGCAGCCTCTCGAACCAGCGGGCGTCGAAGCCGATCGCAACGACGACGAGGTCGTAGATGACCCGTTCGCGCTCGTTGTCGTACTCGATCGTCACGACAACCTGTCGGTCGCCAGCCTCGATCTGCACCGCCCGCCCAGCCAGCGCGCGAAAGCCGCGCGACTGGCTGAGCACCATCTCCGCTTGCTGCGAGAACACTCCGCGGTCGGTGCGCTCGAGGAATTCGCGCCGGTGCGCCTCGGCCAGCCTCGGCCAGTCGCTGGGATCGGAAAAATAGCGGTTCTCGTCGTAGCTCTCCCCCCGCGAATACAGCACCCCCCGCCTGGTCAGCACGTCGACAGTCGACCGCTTGTGCATCCTGCGCAGCAGGCTTATGACGACCGAGGCTGCTGTCTCGCCGCTGCCGATCACGCACACGTTCCTGGCAATCTGCGGATCGAGCCGTTGCTCGGCCAGCCAGTAGCTTCGCCCGTCGAACACCCGCGGATGCTCGGGCGGTTGCCCGGCCACAGTGATTGGCGGCCCGGCGCCGGTGAACACGACGCCATCAGCCCTCAGGGCCTGCCCGTGACCCAATTCCAGCCGCCACTGCCCGCCGTCGGCCTCTAGGCCGACGACCTCACCAGAAATGACTTCGGCTTCCGCGCTCTCGGCGACCTCACGCAGATAGCAGCTCCACTGACGATGAGTCGGGCGCAGCCGCCCCCGATCAACCCAATCGGCATACATGCCGTGGCCGATCAGATGCCGCGGCCAGCTATATTCCGCCATCGCCTCGGTGACGGCCGACGAGGCTGACCCCCAGCTATCCGGGTACGGGAAGCCGACGTCCTTTTCCGGCGGCGTGCTGAGCGGCAGCAGGCCGTTGGTGTAACCCTGCTGCCCCGTCCAGTTCCCAGCCACCGTGCCCCGGTCGATAAGCACCACCCGCGGCCCGGTCAGGCCAGCGGCGGCAACGGCCCTGGCCTTGGCGGCGATCGCGATGCCTTTCGGCCCTGCACCCACAACGGCCAACGTCGGCATGCCCGCGAGAATAGCCACACCGCGCTATCCAGGACACACCGGCGGCATCGGTTGTCGCGGCGGTTCCGTGGTCCGCTGGGGTGCGGGTAGCGTCCGGGGTATGCATGTAGTAGGCCTGGTTCTGCATCCCCAGCGTGATTCGGCGGAAGCGGTCGATGCGGTGATGGGCTGGGCCGCCCGCCGGCAGATCGCGGTCGTGGGCCTCGAGGCGGAAATCAGCAGGCTGAACTGCGCCGCGATACCGGTCACCGCAGAGGAGCTTGGCCGCCGCAGCGACTTGCTCGTCAGCCTCGGCGGAGACGGGACCATGCTGCGGGCCATGCGGCTGGCCGACCGGCAGCAGGCGCCGGTCCTTGGGGTGAACCTGGGGAAGCTCGGGTTCCTGGCCGAGGTGGACGTGCCGGGCCTGCCGGGCGCGCTATCGGCCATCGATAGCAAGCAGTTCACGATCGAGCCGCGGCTGGCCATCGATGGCGGGTTCGGCGGTCAGGCCATCACCGCGTTCAACGACGTGGCCGTCGTCCGGGTCCCTGGGCAGGGGTCCGCGATCGTGGCCGTGCACGTGGAGGGCCAGCCGTTTGTCAGCTACGCTGCGGATGCAGTAGTGGTCGCGACGCCAACTGGCTCGACCGCCTACAGCTTTTCGGCGGGCGGGCCCATAGTCAGCCCGACAGTGGAGGCCTTGCTGGTGACCCCGGCGGCGCCGCACTCGGCGTACAACCGTGGCCTCGTGATCTCCGCGCGCGAGTCAGTCATGCTCGAGATCCTTCCCGCCAGCGGCCGGCTCGCGGTCGAAGTAGACGGGGTAGTCGCCGGATACGCCAGCCCCGGTGAGCGGATCGCCATGCAGCCCCGGCCTGCTGCGGCGCGGGTGGTCCGCCTCGGTCACACTACGTTCTACCAGCGTGCTCGGCGCAAACTGCGCCTGACCGACTCCGCCGAGATCCAGGCAGGCTGGCCTGACCGAGCGGCCGAAGCGACTGCCGCCAGGCCGCCAGCTCCTCCGCCACCGCCCGGGCCAGACGGCTGATAGCGTCAGTGCCTTGATGTGATCACCTGGTTGAGGTCACGCTCAGGGCAACGACGGCGTCCGCCATATGCAGCCGCCCAGGCTAAAGCCTGCTCGTCAGGCTCCCTGACGCGCCGCCGCGATCAGGCCCTGATAGTCAACGCCGCACGGGCCGCAGCAGGCAAGGTGCGCAGCCACGCCGGGGAACCGGTGCTGCGCGCCAGTCTCGTCCAGCTCGGCCTCCGCGTAGCGATCGAGTGACTGAAAGGCGACGTCACAGCCGGTGTCACCGGGATCGGCAGAAAGCAAGTCGGCCAGCCACTGGGCCCTGTTATCCCGGCTCGGCGGCATGTCCGGCGTGTGCAGGATGCCCTCTGCGGTGAGCCGCGCGGCGACCTTCCGGCGTGCCTCGAACAGCGCCTGATAGATCGCGTTCCGGCTCGGGCCGAGCCCGCTGGTCAGCGCCTCGGCTGGCAGGTCGCTGAGCGTGACAACAGTGAAGACCGCGCGCTGGTTGACCGTGAGCTCGTCGTCCACGGCGCGGCCCAGGGCAGCCCGAATCTCCCGCCATTGCGGGCTGGTGGCGACCGGGGCGCCTGGCGGGGTCGCGAGCCGTTTCCAGTCAAACTCTTCGGCAGGAGGCGCGCTGGCGTGCCAGAACCGCTTGCCTGCCGCGTCTGATAGCCGGTATATGACGTACTTGCAAGCCCAGGTCATGAACCGCGTGTCGCCGCTGTATCCGTCGAGGTCGCTGGCTATGGCGAGGACCGCGGCGGTGGCAGCCTGCTCGGCCAGGTCGCCGGGCTCTTCCGGTGCCGCCGTAGCCGACCAGCGCCGCTTGGCCTCGCTGCGAGCGGCCTGCAACAGCAGCTCGTACAGGCGCGCCCGGGCCGCGTCGCGGTCACCGGGCGCCGAGCGCAGCGCGCGCACCCAGTTCTGGGGATCCTGCTCCGCGCCCTGCCAGGCTGCGGTTTCCGGCCTGCTCAGCGGACGGACATCGGCCATAGTCGGATGTTACCTACCTGTACACCAGGATTTCACCGATCGTTTCCGAAAAGCGGATCGGGATTGTGGGTTTCCCGGGATGGGTATCAGAAGGCGGCACTGAAGGGATGGCCATGAGCGAGGAGAGCCCGCGGTGTCAGGAGAGTGTTGTCACCGTCGAGAGCCGCGATGGTCACTACCCAATCGGATGGGGCTCGGCTCGTGCGCTGATGCGCTCGCGTTGCGGCCCGATGGTGTAGTGCGGGTCCCGTGCCGAGGCCCGGCCCGCTTCGAAAACGCCAAACCGGGTGACGGCCGAGCCAGCGAGTAGCGCCGCCCCGGACAGCGCAGAGACTGCCCGGTTGCGGCGGCCAAGGAGCGCTCCGATGGCCCCGCTGGTAGCAAGAATCTGCCCCGCCCGCATCAAGGCACCTGGCTTTCCGGTCCGGTACGCCTCGGCGGCCTGACCGATGCGCCGGTCGATGAGCCGCTCGGCGGTGAGTTCGGCTGCTGCGCCCAGGACAGCCAGCCGAGCCGCCGGCCCGGCCCGGCCGGGCGTGACGGCGAGCAGCCCGAGGCCGCCAGCTGCGGCGGCGGCCGAGCCGGTGAACAGGTAAGGCAGCTCACGGCGGGCGTCGTGCCAGGCGGGAGCAGCTGTGTCGGCAAGCAGCACCGACGTGTACGCAGCGACGGCAGGGCCGAGTACGGCAGCTCCGGTGGTGGCCAGGTCGGTCCGCGGGACCTTCGCGGTGACTGCGCTGATCGCGGCGGTCAGGGCCAAGGGCGTGTAGGCAGACAGCAGCCAGCTGCCGACACTCATGGGTGACGTGATTTTGATTACGCGCAGCATGTTGACGAACCTGGCCGGCCGGCCAAGGTCGTGGACCAGCGCGGCCATCGACAAGCTGATCGCTCCGGCCGCCCCGGTTTTCGCCGCGCGAGCCAGTTCGTGATGGCCGGACAGCTGGGCGCCCACCGCGAGAGCGGACGAGGCGCCTGCCAGCCCGCCGAGGAACAGGTAGCGGGGGACGTCCGGGCCCCAAACCGTTTCCTTCAGTACCGGCTGCCCGTAATAGGAGCTGAACTGCGCATCAGGCACCATCTGCTCGTCGGAGCCGCCGCGCTTCCGATGGCGGCCGAGTGCGGCGCGTGCGCTCATCCGCGCCGCCCCAGGCATGCGACGGCTGCTGCGGCGGCGAGGCCGGCCGCGGCGAGGCCTGCGTGCTGCCACATGCGCGGCAGGTCGCGGGTGGTGACGACCGGATCCGGTGGCAGTCCGTACACCTCCGGCCGGTCGAGCAGCAGGAAGAATGCGCCTGCGCCGCCGATTCCGTTGTCCGCGTCCTCGAGATACAGCTGCGCCTCTGGCGTACCGGCATCGTGCAGGTCAGCTACGCGCTGCTGCGCGAGCTCCCGCAGCTCATCCAGCGGACCGAACTGGATGGACTCCGTGGGACAGGCCTTCGCGCAGGCAGGTGTCAGGCCTTCCCCGAGCCGGTCGTAACACAAGGTGCACTTGTGCGCGCCCCCGTCGATCTCACGGCGGTCGATGACGCCGAACGGGCATGCCGATACGCAGTAGCCGCAGCCGTTGCACACGTCGTCCTGGACGATGACGGTGCCGAACTCGGTGCGCATCAGGGCTCCCGTGGGGCAGACGTCCAGGCAGGCCGCCTCGGTGCAGTGCTTGCACACATCGCTGGACATCAGCCATCGCAAGCCGTCACCTGTGTCGGCAGGCTGCTCGATGAACGCCACGTGCCGCCACGTCGAGGCGCCCAGGCCCTGGGTGTTGTCGTAGGACATACCCGTCAGCACGAGCCCGTCCGCTGGCAAGGCATTCCACTCTTTGCACGCGACTTCGCAGGCCTTGCAGCCGATGCACACCGAAGTGTCGGTGAAGAAGCCCATCCGCGGCGGGTGGTCCACGTGACCTGCGCGCGCGGCGGGGTCGAGGCCAGCGACGCTCATCTCACATCTCCGTTCCCGTCTCGTCCGATATCCCGGCGCGCTGCTGGTACTGCAGGATCAGGTCGCGCAGCGCGTGGCCACGCGGCCGCCTGCCAGGGCGGATGTCACAGGCCAAGGCCTTGACCTCCTGAATGTGCACGTTCGGGTCGAGCGCCAGGTGGGCCAGATCGTTCGCGGCATCACCGGTGGTGTAGCCGTTCGGGCCCCAGTGCCAGGGAAGGCCGACCTGATGCAGCGTCCGTCCCTGGACCGTCAGGGCCCGGATCCGCTCGGTGACCAGGACCCGGGCCTCGATCGCGTTCCGCGATGTGATGATCGTCGCCCAGCCCAGATGCTCCAGTCCCCGCTCGGCGGCGAGATGGGGTGAGACTTCGCAGAAGAACGCAGGCTGCAACTCGGAAAGGTAGGGCAGGAACCGGGACATTCCGCCTGCTGTGTGATGCTCGGTCAGCCGGTAGGTGGTCGTCACGTAAGGGAACACTGCCGACCCAGGCTGGTCACCGCTCGGCTGATACCTGTTCTCCCGATGCCGGATGATCTGCCTGACCGGGTTGTGCTGCTGCCCGTAGACAATGTTGGGGAACGGGGATTCCTGCGGCTCGTAGTG
>DASWGE010000109.1:0-11532 GCA_036393895.1 Streptosporangiaceae bacterium
GGCAGCGCCGCCCGGGGCGGCGCCGGCCGGCCCGGACCCGATCGACCTGCGCAAGCTCGTTCCCGTCAGCGAGCGGCAAGCCTTCGACATGCGGCGCTACGTGCGCGGCGTTGTCGACTCGGGGTCGCTTTTCGAGATCCACGAGCTCTGGGCGAGGGAGCTGGTCACCGGCTTCGCGCGGCTGGACGGCGAGGTGGTCGGCGTGGTCGCCAACAACCCGATGTTCAAGGGCGGCGTGCTCTTCGTGGATTCGGCCGACAAGGCGACTCGATTCATCCAGATCTGCGACGCGTTCAACGTGCCCCTGCTGTTCCTGGCCGACGTGCCGGGCTTCATGGTCGGCACGGCCGTGGAGAAGCAGGGCATCATCAGGCATGGCGCGAAGATGATCAGCGCGGTCTCCGAGGCTACGGTGCCGAAGATCTGCGTGGTCGTACGCAAGGCATACGGCGCGGGGCTCTACGCGATGGCGGGTCCAGGTTTCGAGCCGGACGCGACCCTCGCGCTGCCGACCGCCAAGATCGCCGTCATGGGCGCCGAGGCGGCGGTGAATGCGGTCTACTACAACAAGCTCGCGGCAATCGGTGACGCGCAGGAAAGAGAGCTTCAGACTCAGCAACTCCGCGACGCCTTTGAGGCGGACATAGACATACTCCGCCTGGCCGGCGAGCTTGTCGTCGACGACATCGTCGAGCCCGAGCAACTGCGCGGCGACCTGATCCGCCGATTCGCCGCCGCGCGCGGCAAGGACCGCTCCTTCTCCCGCCGCCGCCACGGGGTCACCCCGGTCTAGCCAGGCCGTTGACCTGCTGACAGCCGACGGCCTGACCACCTCGCGGGTAGCCAGCACGGCGCTCGGTCTGACTTGGCTAGCGATAGCCACGATCGTCCGCCGGAAGGTTCTTGTCCTGGACTTCGACCAGGTAACGCCAGCAGCCTGGCTGGGTTCCGTCAGTGTCGGTGAATCCGTAGACGCGTGCCAGCTGGCCGCTGGAGACCACGTGGCCTGACCAGCGCGCCACGTCCGGATCGGCCGCGAGCGCCGTGACCGCCCGCCCGGTATACGCAGGTGATTCCGAGATGCAGAAATGCGGCACCCGCGCAGTAGCATCGCGCCACGTCGACTCGGTCACTCCATAGAATTCGAGCATGTCCTCTGATCGCATCCAGCCAGGAGTCACCGCCACTGCCGATGCCTGGTCCGGGCGAAGCTCGTAGGCGTGAGCGGTCGTCATCCGCTGCACGGCGACCTTGCCTAAGTCGTAGTAGAAGCCTTCGTGGTGCCGGTAGGCGGCGTTGTACTCGGCAGTCCCGTCGGTCATCTCCACCACCAGGCCATCCGGGTGGCGGATCAGTAGCGGCAGCGCGAAATGGCTGGTGATCGTGTGCGTATCGATGCCGATGCGGAGCATTGCCCGTCCCGCTCCGCGCGTAGCGCCAGCCACGAGCGCGACCCTGTCCTGCAGCGACCTGGTTCTCTCCGCCGTCGTCATGGCCTGGATTCTCTCAACGCCCACCTACTACGCCTATTGAGCGAGTGCTCAAACCGGGCTATCCTCTTGTTTGAGCGCTCGCTCAAACAAGAGGATAGCCATGGGCAGGCGGCGGTCGCTGTATGTCGAGACACTGATCAGGGCCGACGGTGATGAGTTGTGGCGGCTGACTCAGGAACCCGGGGAGCACCAGCGCTGGGACCTGCGGTTCACGCGGATCGAGTACCTGCCGTGGGCCATCACGGACGACCGGCAGCGGTTCAGATACAGCGTCAAGCTGCTGCCGCGGCTGTGGATCGCGGGCGACGGTGTCTGCGCTGGCGAGCGGATCAGTCCGGACGGTACCAAGACGTCGGTGCTCCGTTTCTCATCCAGCCAGCGGCTCTCTCTGATCAGGTCAGGAACCGGTTACTGGCGCTATGTGCCCGCGGATGCCGGGACCAGGTTCCTCACCGGCTATGACTACCAGCTCGGCTGGGGTTGGTTGGGGGAACTGGCCGATCGGCTGTTTCGGCCAGTCATGGGCTGGGCGACCGCTTGGTCGTTCGACCGGCTGAGGCTCTGGCTGGAGGACGGGATACCGCCAGAGCAGTCGTTGCGCCGGTGGGTGCTGGACACCGGGCTGCGGGCAGCAGTATGCGCGGCGGCCTGGCTGCTCACCCAGGAGCTGCTCGCAATTCTGCTGACGCTGGCCATCATCTGGCTGCCGGCGCCGCGATCGGTTCCCTCGGCCAGGCGCTGCCTGCGGCGGCCGCCAGACCGGCTATCGGCTACTTACCCGGCCGGCCCGCCGCCGCTCGCGCCGCCCGCCCATCTCGTGCCGGGGCAGTCATGACGTCTATCTTTCAGCGCGCTCTCGGCCCGGACTTCGGCCAGCTTCATCCGCAGCTTCAGCGCCGGTTCGGATTCTCCGCTGCCGATGGAGTCGCTTGCGTCGGCCGCGGGACCATGGACCGCGTCTGGCACGGCAGGATATTCACCCGGCCTTTCCTCGCGCTCGGCGCGCGACGTCACATCCTGATCACCGGATCGGGCAGGGACATTCCTTTCACGATCGAGAACTACGCCTACCGTGACGGCTTCGGCCGGGAAACGGTCACCTTCGCGCGTACCTTCTGGTTCGATACCGCGCAGCACTGGGATGCCACGATGATCTACAGCGCGGAGCGCTCGGCAATCGTCGATTACCTCGGGACTCATCAGCACCTCGCGGTGGATCTGCATATGACGGCGGATGAGCAGGGCGGCTTGCTGATCAGATCGGGTGAACAGCGATTCAGCGAATGCGGCATCGGGCTTGCAGTTCCGCGGCTGATAACTGGAGTGGCCGAGGTGCGGGAATCTTATGACGACGACCTAGACCAGTTCCGCATCGAGGTAGTCGTGACGAACCATGTGTTCGGCCCGCTCTTTGGTTACCGGGGAACCTTCACCGCCACCTACTCCGAACTCACACAGGTGCCAGCATGGGTCAGGCCCGTCAGGGAGACAGCGCGCGCATGAGCGATACCAGGACCCGGCTGCTCGATGGCGCGCTGGAGACTCTGCGCACCAAAGGGATCGCTGGCGTCTCGGCCAGGACGATCGCATCGGCCGCCGGAGTCAACCAGGCGCTCGTGTTCTATCACTTCGGCAGCGTCGATGACCTGCTGGCGGCCGCGTGCACTTACGGAGCACAGCAGCGGCTGGCCACGTATGCCGGCCGACTCGATGCGGTCCGTTCGCTGCCCGAGCTACTCGTTGTCGGCCTTGAGTTGCACCAGCAGGAACGGGCCGAAGGCAACGTCACGGTCCTGGCGCAGATGCTCGCCGGGGCGCAGTCCGAGCCGCGGCTCGCTCCCGCCACCGCGCAGGCTCTTGAGTTGTGGATCGCGGCAATCGAGATTGTCCTGCGTCGGGTGGTCGCCGAGTCACCGCTCGGCGCGATCCTGGACGTCGGTGGCCTGGCAAGGTCGATCGCTGCCGCGTTCATCGGATTCGAGCTGTACGAGGGCGTGGATCCGGCCGGCGCCGGCGAGGCTATGGCGGCGATCGCGCAGCTCGGCGTTCTTATCGACGTCGTCGACGATCTCGGGCCTGCCGCTCGCCGGGTGGTGCGGGCCAAGCTGCGGCGCATGGCGCCACGGGCCGGACTGCCGTCGGCCGATCGGCTGAAGGGAGCGGCGCACGCAGCACACGAAACCGGTGCGTAGTGCAAAACGGGAGACGGCTCTGGCCGACAAACTTTGACTGGCGCGAGCTTTATAGTTATGTATATGCTTTCAGCTCATTAAATTAGGCCGCGCTGACGCAATGGCGACACAACCTCCCTCGTCAAGAGTGCCGACTTGACCAAATGGTTGCCTACATTGCGGTGTGTCGCGACAACGGAATTGCGGATGCTGGTTTTAGCATCGGCTGCATGACTAGCGTATTGCTTGCCGAAGACGACCCGTCTATTTCCGAGCCTCTGGCACGGGCATTGCGGCGAGAGGGTTATGAGGTCGGAGTTTCTGCCGACGGGCCCGGCACTTTTGAGGTCGCAAAAGCCGGCGGCATTGACCTCATCGTGCTCGACATCGGCCTGCCCCGGATGGACGGTCTCGAAGTCTGCCGGCGGTTGCGCCTGGCCGGCCAGGACACGCCGGTGCTGATTCTCACCGCCAGGGCCGAGGAAGTCGACACGGTCATCGGGCTGGACGCGGGGGCCGACGACTACGTGACGAAGCCGTTCCGGCTTGCCGAGTTCCTAGCCAGGGTGCGGGCGCTGCTGCGCAGGGGCGCATCGCCCACCCAGGTGGTGCAGGGAGTGCGGATCGACAATGACGCCCGCAGGGCCTGGCTTGGTGACGCCGAACTCGACTTGACGTCGAAGGAATTCGACCTGCTGCACCTGCTGGTGGCCGAGGCGGGCAAGGTCGTCACCAGGGATCAGATCATGCGGCAGGTCTGGGACAGCAAGTGGTGGGGGTCGACAAAGACACTGGACATGCACGTGTCCTGGCTCCGCCGCAAGCTCGGAGACGACGCCCACAACCCGCACTTCATCACCACCGTGCGCGGTGTCGGATTCAGGTTCGAGCGCGGGGAATGAACGCCCGAGCCAGGCCTGGTCCAGGGGATTGAGCGGAGTCAGACCGGAGACTGACGGGGGACTGAGCCGTGATCCAGCGCCGCCTGCTGACCTCGATGTTCGGCGTCGTTCTCGCCGCCATCGCTGTGTTCGTGGCTGGACTCGAGGTCGTTGCGGTGTGGCACGGGGCCGGATCGGACTCGCTGCAACTGTCGCCAGTGCGGGTCGGCGTGCTCGGGTTGATCGCGTTCGTGGTCGCGGCGGTCCTGACCATGGCACCGGCGCGACGGCTGGCCAGGCCCATCCAGGATCTCGCCAGAGCCGCCGACCGGATCGGATCAGGTGATGCGAGGCCCGTCGGCCGCAGGTACGGGATTGGTGAGCTCGACCGGGTCGCTGAGGGCCTCGACAACGCCGCCCAGCGGGTCACCGACTTGATCTCGGCTGAGCAGGACTTCGCGGTCGACGCCTCGCATCAGCTCCGAACGCCGCTGACCGCGCTGTCGATGCGGCTCGAGGAGATGGTGGCGGCCGCGGAGAACCCGGAGGTGGTCAGGGAGGAAGCGACGGCCGCCCTGGCGCAAACCGACCGGCTGGCGCAGGTCGTCGGCCAGTTGCTCGGCCGGGCGCGGCGGTCCTCGTCCGGCGCGCCGCAGCTGTCCAGCATTGACGACATCATCAGCCAGCAGGTAACCGAGTGGGAACCGGCCTTCCGGGCGGTGAGCAGAAAGCTTGAGGTGACTGGCGACAAGGGGTTGCGGGCCTACGTCAGTTCGGGAGGCGTCTCGCAGGTCGTCGCAACGCTGCTGGACAACGCGCTCGTCCACGGCGGCGGGACAACCAGCATCAGGACGTCGCAGACACCGCGGTCAGTGGTGATCGAGGTGAAAGACGAGGGCAAGGGTGTCCCCGCCGACCTGGTGCACAGGATCTTCGAGCGGAGCGTGAGCGGCGCGGGCGGGACCGGGCTCGGGCTCGCTCTGGCGAAATCGGTCGCGTCCTCTGACGGCGGGCAGCTTGTGCTGGTCAGGCCTCGGCCAGCGACCTTCGCCGTCATCTTCCCGCAGCCGGTGCTCAAGCAGCTGGACGAACCGGTGGTCGCGGGTCCGGCCTGAGCTGGTTCGCCGGATCAGCGGTCGGCTCAGGCGCCGTGACCTCGTAGGCTACGGCAGTGGGCGTTGCGCAGCCGGCTGAGGCCGGAGACCGGGCCAGCCAGCGGCCGGTCGTCGGGATGGTTGGCGCAGGCCAGCTCGCCCGGATGACGGCCCAGGCCGCGATCTCGCTCGGCATCGACTTTCGCGTGCTCGCCGACACGCCGGACGATAGCGCCGCGCAGATCTGCGCGGGCACCCGGACCGGCAACTACCGATCTGCCGATGACGTGCTGGCGTTCGGCGCGGGCTGCGATGTGGTGACGTTCGATCACGAGCACGTGCCGGGGGATCACCTGAGCGCGCTCGAAGACCTGACTGCGGTGCGGCCAGGGGGGCCCGCGCTGCGTTTCGCGCAGGATAAGGGCGCCATGCGCGACCGGCTCAGTGCTCTGCATTCGCTGCAGGAACTGGGAGTCAGGTGCCCGCGTTACCGCCGGGTCGGGAGCATGGCGGAGATCGCCGAGTTCGCCGGCGCTGGAGGCGGCGGCAGCGGCTGGCCGGTAGTGCTCAAGGCGACCTCCAGCGGCTACGACGGCAAGGGCGTCTGGATTTGCGATAACGAGGACGCGGCCGCCGATGTTCTTGCGCACGGACTCGGCCTGATCGCTGAGGAGTACGTGCCGTTCGATCGCGAGCTCGCCGTCCTCGTCGCCCGGTCACCGAAAGGGCAGGGTGCCGTGTATCCCGTCGTGCAGACCATCCAGGAGGACGGAATCTGCCGGGAGGTCATCGCGCCGGCGCCTGGGCTAGATCCCAAGGTGGCCACTGCGGCCCAGCGGGCCGGGCTTGCCATCGCGGCCGAGCTCGGGGTGACCGGGCTGTTGGCCGTGGAACTCTTCGAGCTGGGCGGCGAACTCATCGTCAACGAGCTGGCGATGCGGCCGCACAACTGCGGGCACTGGACGCTCGACGCGGCGATGACCTCGCAGTTTGAGCAGCACCTGCGCGCAGTGCTCGACCTGCCGCTCGGCGCCCCCAGGATGACCGCCAAAACAGCGGTGATGGTGAACGTGCTGGGTGGCGCGGATCCCGACCTGCACTCGCGGCTGGTTCACGTGATGGCGGCCGACCCAGGGGTCAAGGTGCACCTATACGGCAAGGCGGTGCGCCCGGGCCGCAAGGTCGGCCACGTGACGGTGGCGGGCCAGGACGTCACGCGGTTGCGTGATCGCGGCTGGCGGGCGGCGAACTACCTGAGCCACGGGACCGAGGAGCCCGCGGAGGGCGGGCAACCGCCTACCGGCGGCGGGCCGGCTGGCCGCGGCCGACCAGATGGAAGGCACAGCTGATGGGCGGGCATCCGGTAGTCGGCGTCGTGATGGGCAGCGACTCGGACTGGCCGGTGATGCAAGCGGCGGCGGCGGCGCTCGAGGAGTTCGACGTCGGCTATGAAGCGGACGTCGTCTCGGCGCACCGGATGCCGCACGAGATGATCGGTTACGGCGGCGCGGCGGCCGCCCGCGGCCTGAAGGTGATCATCGCTGGCGCGGGCGGCGCCGCGCACCTGCCTGGCATGCTCGCCTCCGTCACTCCGTTGCCCGTGATCGGCGTGCCGGTGCCGCTGGCACACCTTGACGGCCTGGACTCGCTGCTGTCCATCGTCCAGATGCCAGCGGGGATCCCGGTCGCCACCGTGGCGGTCGGCGGGGCCCGTAACGCCGGCCTTCTCGCGGTCCGCATCCTGGCCACGACGGACCCGCAGCTGCAGCAGAAGGTCCTTGCGTTCCAGGACGAGCTTCGGCAGGCTTCGCAGGCTAAGGGAGCCGCGCTCCGTGCGAAGCTGGCCGACTAGCCGGTCGCTGCCTTCTGATCAGATCGATGTCATGGCGCCGCGAGCGGCGGCGCTCCGTCGATCCTGGCTTTATCCCGACCAGCAGCCAGGTACCCTGTCCGGCCAATGACGCGGCGGCCATGTGCAGCGCGTCGAGCGTACAGTCGACCTCTCCTGAACCGGTCAGGGGGCGCAGGCACGACTTCGCCGAGGCGCACGTCCTGCACAAGCCGGGTTACCCGACCGGATCTGGCATGGTCGATTTCGGCAAGCAGTTCCGCAAGGGCAAGTCTGGCTAGGGCTGCCGCGGCTTGCACATCGATGAACCCTTGATGGCGCCATAGCACCATCAAGGGTTCATCGATGCGAGCGAACATGCCCTTTGGGGTGGGGGCGGGTGGGGGCGGCCGCGGCGGCGGGTCAGTCGGCGAGCGGTTCGCAGATCAGGCCCCAGGGCTTGTTGGCGACCCTGGTCAGCACGATCGTCGCCGCACCAGGACCCTGCAGGCCAAGCCGGCGGTGAATCCGCGTGACATCGCCAGCAAGGCCGCGCCTGCGGATGTCGGCCGAGCCGATGCCCAGGTCGCGCAGTCTGCGGGCGAACCTCTTCTCATGCCACGGGGCTGACTCGAGCACGCGCAGCGTCCGCGCGAACGGCGTGCGAACCGGCTCGTCTGACGACAGGAACGCGATCATCGGGTCGATCTGCCACGTTCCCGTCAGCCCCGCCAGGTCGGTGACCAGCCCGGCCCTGGTGACGGCGGGATTCGGGTCGAGCAAATACGCTCCAGGCGGCGCTAGCGGGGCCGGTCCTGCCGATGGCGAAACTCCCACGACCGGAGCCGCCCGCGCTGTCGGCTGCGGCGTATCGGCTGCCGGGGCCGCCAGGGTGTCGCCGGACGGCAGCACCGTCGCCCGGGTGGTCGCGCCGCCGCCGACCAGCGGCGGTGACCACAGCAGCGCCTCCTTCAGCTCCCGGCCGACGGCTACGAACTCGGTCTCCCAGCCGGCCGGCACGACCTCGCGCCGCAACCCAGGAGCTGCCTTGATGCAGACCCGCCCGACCACATCAGCAAGCCCCAGGCACCAGCCGAGCGGCGGCCGGTAATGGCCGGACGGCAGCCGTCCCCGATCGTCCCTGCGGGCCGGGTCGATGAAAACTGCGTCGAAGCCCCGGAGCGAGATGCGCGTGACGTCCGCGAGAACAAAGCCGGCCCGCGCACCGGGAGCGCAGACAGCCACGTTGTGCCGTGCGAACTCAAGGCTGGTCAGGTCCGTATCGACGCCGACCACGACGCCGTCGCCGTCCGCCCTGGCGCGCACGCTGGGAGGGATGGCGCGATCGCAAGCCGACTCGGCCAGCGAGACCAGGTTCCCGCCGATCCCGCAGCACAAGTCAGCGACCAGCCGCGAGCCGGCGAACCTGGCCGCCGCGTGCCGCGCCGTCAGCTCGGACGACGCCTGTTCGAGACCGGCCCTGGTGAAGAGCATCTGGCTGGCCAGGCTGAACTTCGCGCGCGCGGACTCCCGCAGCGCTTGCTGGGTCAGCGCGGCCGCGACCAGCTCGGGCGGGTACTCCTGCCGCAGGGATACCGACAGCGCGAGCGCCCGACCGGCGCTCACATCCTCGCCGGCGAGGCGGTCAAGCAACTCGCGACCTTCCTTGGACATCAGCAGGCTGCCGGTCGAATCACGGCCGCCAGATCCTACGATCGGGTACATGAATTCTGACTTCACCGCTTTCGCCCTGTCTGAGGAGCACGAAGCGCTCCGCGAGTCGGTCCGCCAGCTAGCTGAGGACAAGATCGCCCCCTACGCGGCAGAGGTCGATCAGCAGGCACGGTTTCCGCAGGAGGCACAGGACGCTCTGGTCAAGGCCGACCTGCATGCGGTGCACATCCCCGAGGCCTACGGCGGCGCCGGCGCAGACGCCATCGCGACGGTGATCGTGATCGAAGAGGTCGCCCGCGTCTGCGCCTCGAGCTCGCTCATCCCCGCCGTTAACAAGCTTGGCACGGTGCCGCTCCTGCTGGCGGGCTCAGCCGAGCTAAATCAACAGTATCTTCGGCCAGTCGCTCGCGGCGAGGCCATGTTCTCCTACGCGCTGTCAGAGCCAGAGGCCGGCTCGGATGCCGCCGCGATGCGAACCCGCGCGGTCAAGGACGGCGACACTTTCATACTCAACGGGACCAAGCGCTGGATCACGAATGCAGGCGTCTCCCGCTTCTACACAGTCATGGCCGTCACTGATCCGGATGCCGACGCCAACGGCATCTCCGCATTCGTGGTCGAGCAGGATGATCCGGGGTTCTCGGTCGGTGCTCCCGAGCACAAGCTCGGGATCAAGGGATCACCGACCAGGGAGCTGTATTTCGACAACTGCGTGATCCCGGCCGACCGGCTCGTCGGCGAGGAGGGCAGCGGGTTCCGGACCGCGCTCGCCACGCTCGACCACACCAGAATCACGATCGCGGCGCAGGCGCTCGGGATCGCGCAGGGCGCCCTCGACTATGCCACCGCCTACGTCGCGGAACGCGAGCAGTTCGGCAAGGCGATCGCGGAGTTCCAGGGCATCCAGTTCATGCTGGCCGACATGGCCATGAAGCTGGAAGCGGCCAGACAGCTCACCTACGCCGCGGCGGCCAGGTCCGAGCGGGCCATGGCGGGGGCGAAGGTCCCCGATCTGACCTTCATGTCGTCGGCATGCAAGTGCTTCGCCTCCGACGTGGCGATGGAGGTCACGACCGACGCTGTCCAGTTGCTGGGCGGCTACGGGTACACCCATGACTACCCGGTCGAGCGGATGATGCGCGACGCCAAGATCACCCAGATCTACGAGGGCACCAACCAGATCCAGCGCATGGTCATGGCGCGGCAGCTGCTTAAGTAGCGCGGCGGTCGGCGTTTCCGCTGGTCAGCGGCCTGGGTCTGGGGTGGCGCCTCGCCCATGCGGGCGGGTCTCCAGGCCGGTCATCGGGGAAGGGCGGCTCGGCGCTTTGCCCGTTGTTCCCGGTTGGTTCCCGTCGTTTCCCAACGCGGTGCTGGATCCGTGCTGACCCCTGGGCGATCATGGTGTGCATATCCTGGCGCGGTGGCCGCGGCCATGGTTGTCGTTGCTGCAAGCTGTCCACGACGGCACTGAGCTCACCTGGGCGGCGGAACCAGATGTGGTGTCGCTAGATCCTCCGTATGGAGACGCCCGAGGCGGACTGACACTCTTGATGATGAGCGGTCTGTAAAGCGTCGGCTCAGCCTACGCAAGTTCGAACCTTGCAACTGCCGCCATCTGCGGAAACGGCCCGTGAGCTGAGATTTCCCGGCTATGCGGGCCGTTTTCCTTTGTCCCGTGGCGTGTCACCTTGTAGCGCTGCGCGCCGGCGTGTTGCGGTGTCCACGGACATATAGCGGACGGGAATCGGGGCCAGGGAGCGGTGTGTCTAGCCGCTCGCTGGCGCGGATCTGCCCGCAGTGTGCCTCGGTCCGGGGTGTTCCGGCTCACGTCCGCTGGTGGCTCGCCCCGGCCGCGACGCACGCTGATCAGGCCGTGGCCGCGAGCTGCCCGAGGTGCTGTGCTGCCAGTGCCGCTGCTCGGCCTGGGCTGTTCGGCAGGGCGGCAGACCGCTGATTTGACCTTGCCCCTGGGGGAAGCCGCACAGTCTGGGGAGCCGGGCGTCGGCCCGGCACGAGGGAGCCGTCCGTGGACTTGATGAGCATCGGTGAGTTCGCCAGGCTGTCCCGCCTGTCGCCCAAGGCGCTGCGCCTGTATGACGAGCTGGGACTGCTGCCGCCCGCCCAGGTCGATCCGGACTCTGGTTACCGCTGGTATGCCGCCGGTCAGCTGGACAACGCTCGGCTGGTCGCGTCGCTGCGCCAGATCGGAGTGCCGCTGGCGCAGATCCAGCTGATCCTCCGCCTGGAGCCGGAGGCCGCTGCGGCGCACGTCGGCGCTTACTGGTCAGGGGCTGAAGCCGATCATGCTGCCCGCCGGGACCTGGCCGGCTACCTCGTTGACCGCCTGACTGGAAAAAGGAACGTCATGCACGAGGTCAAGGTCCGCGATAT
>DASWGE010000110.1:0-4853 GCA_036393895.1 Streptosporangiaceae bacterium
CGGTCAAGAGCCGTGCCGTAGACGACCCGGCCGGGGAAGGGGTCGGCGGCCGCGCGGCGGATCAGGTCAGCCACGGGCAGCTCGCGCTGGGACGCTGCCGCCACCAGGTTGCCGAACCTGCGGCCGCGCAGCACTCCCGCGTCGGCGATCAGGCAGGCGAACGCGAAGACCGAGCGGATCGCGGCTACCCGTGCCCGCGCGTGCGCCAGCGGCGGGCCGTCGGCGATGTTGGCCGCGAACAGGCCCTCCGCCGTCAGCAGCCGCTCCGCCGCAGCCGTGAACTCCGCGGAGGTCAGATGGGGCGGTGTTCGTCCTGCGGCGAAGACGTCGGTGACGACCGCGTCAAACGATCCGGGACGCAGCTCAGCCAGGGCACCGCGGGCATCGGCCACTCTGACTCGTATCCCGGACCTGCGGGCGGGTTGACCAAGGGGCAGCCGCCGGCGGACGAACTCTACGAGCGCGGCGTCGGAGTCTACGGCGAGCTGGCGTGAGCCTGGCCGGGTCGCTGCCACGTACCGCGCCAGGGTCAGCGCCCCGCCGCCCAGGTGCAGCACCCGCAGCGGTACCCCAGCCGGCGCTGCGAGGTCTAGCAGGTGGCCAATCCTGCGAACGTACTCGAACTCCAGGTGCCGCGGATCATCGAGATCGACGTGGGACTGCGGGAAGCCGTCCGCCAGCAGCGTCCAGGCCGCTGGCCGGTCAGCATCGGCGGCAAGCGCGAACTGGCTGGTCGACATGTATCCCATCGTCTGGCGGCATCACGGTCCGTGTCCACTTGCGACAATGAGGCGATGACCGTCACCCGGCCGCTCACGCCCGGCGACGCGGACACCGTGGCCGAGTTGCTTCGCGTCAATCGGGACTTCCTCGCGCCGTGGGAACCGGTGCGCGACGATGAGTACTACACCGCCGACGGCCAGCGCGCTGTCATTGAGGGCGCCCTCGCCAGGCCGGATTCGGTCCATCCGCGCGTCATCCTGAACGAGGCAGGGCGGGTGGCCGGCCGGATCACGCTCAGCGAGATCATCCGCGGCCCGGTCCAGTCGTGCAGCCTGGGCTACTGGGTCAGCGCCGGCGACAATGGCCGCGGCCTGGCCACCGCCGCTGTCGGGGAGGTGGTCGCCGTGGCCTTCTCCGACCTCGGGTTGCACCGGGTCCAGGCGGGAACCCTGGCCCACAACGTCAGGTCGCAGCGGGTGCTCGAGCGGAACGGGTTCACGCGCATCGGCATGGCGCCGGCCTACCTTAATATCGCCGGGCGCTGGCAAGATCACATATTGTTTCAGGTCGTCGCCGAACAGGCAGGCTAGGCCGGTACTCGGTCAGGTACCTCCTGCGCGGCGGGTTCGGCCGCCTGGCTGGCCGGCTGGGCGGGGAGGAACAGCGCGGCCAGGATCGCGCCACCCGCCGCGACGCCGCCGGCGACGAGACAGCCGATGGACAGGCCGTGCAAGAACGCGGCGGTGGACGCGTCGCGCACGGCCGCGCCGATCGCCGGCTGACCGGCGGCGGTGATCTTGGCGGAGACGCCGAGCGCGGCACCGACCGACTGGTGGGCGATGGCCGAGGCCTGAGCGGGCAGTCCGGTCGGCATCGCCGCCGTAAGCCGCGAGGCGTACAGGGACGCGTAGACGCTGCCGATCACGGCAACGCCCAACGTCCCGCCGAGCAGCCTGGTGGCGTCGTTGACTGCCGAGCCGACCCCGGCCTGGCGGCGCGCGACGGCGCCCATGATGGACTCGGTCGCCGGTGCGGAGGTCAGCCCCATCCCGAGCCCGTAAATCACCATCTGGATGGAAATGATGCCGTAGCCGATGGTCCCTGTCGTCACGGCCGCGACCCAGCCGTAAAAGGCCGCCATGGCCACGAGCCCGGCCGTCACGACCAGTTTGGTGCCCGCCCGCACGGCGAGCTGCGTTCCCGCGACCGATCCGACTCCCACCGACAGCGCGACGGGCAGCAGGTGCACTCCGGTGGACAGCGGACCGTAACCACGGATGAACTGGAAGTACTGCGTCATCAGGAAGATGAAGCCGAATAGGGTGAAGAACGAGACCGTGACGGCGCCGCTCGCCGCAGTGAACCGCATGTTGCGGAAGAGCCTGACGTCCAGCATCGGGTGCGCCGCGCGCTGCTCCCAGGCGATAAAGGCGGCGAGAAGGACGGCCGACAGGGCGAACCCCGCCACGCTGCGGGCGCTGCCCCATCCGTAGGTCGGAGCCTCGATGATCGTGAAGACCAGCAGCGCCATCACGCCGGCGGACAGGATCAGGCCGGGCAGGTCGGCCCGCGAGGCGCCGGTGTCCTTCGACGTCGGGACGGTGAACGCCACCAGCGCCACACCGGCCGCCGCCACAGGGCCCATGGCGATGAAGATGCTGGCCCAGCTGAAGTGCTCAAGCAGCCAGCCGCCGACGATCGGCCCCAGCGCGATCGCGACACCGGCGCTGGCACCCCAAAGGCCGATGGCGCGCGCCCGTTCAGCGCGCTCGGTAAACACATTGGAGATCAACGAGAGCGTAGCCGGGAAAGTCATAGCCGCGCCCAGCCCCATGACCGCCCGGGCGGCGATGAGCTGCTCAGGGGTCGAGGTGAAGCCGCCGGCGATGCTCGCCGCGCCGAAGACTGCCAGGCCAGCCAGCAGCATGCCCTTGCGGCCCAGGCGGTCAGACAGGCTGCCGAACGTCAGCAGCAGGGCGGCGAAGACCAGGTTGTACGCGTCGACTACCCACTGCAGCTGGGTGGTGGATGCGTGCAGTTCCCTGACGAGGCTGGGCAGAGCCACGTTGACCAGCGTCGTATCGAGGTTCACGGAGAACGCGGCAAGCAGTAGCGCCGCGAGGATCACTGGCTTAGAGCGCATAGTCGAGATGCTCTTACACTAAGTTGAGAAAGTCAACTAAGAAAACGTAAAAGTCAACTGTTTAGTCTTTGATCTCAACTGGATCGCAGGTAGTCTGAGGAGGTGCGCAGCTATGGTGAGTACTGTTCGGTCGCGAAGGCGCTCGACGTCGTCGGCGACCGGTGGACGCTCCTCATCATGCGCGAGCTGATCCTCCAGGGACCATGCCGCTACACCGACCTGAAGGACGCCCTGCCCGGAATCGCCACGAACCTGCTGGCTGAGCGGCTCCGCGTGCTCGAGACGGCCGGGCTGATCTGGCGCGAGGACGCGGCACCGCCCGTCGCGACGACCCTATTTCACCTCACGGCGGCGGGAGCGGAACTAGAGCCCGTCCTGACCGCCCTCGGGGCCTGGGGAATCCGATACATGGCGGAGCCGTCAGACCGCGATGAGTTTCGCAGCCACTGGTTCGCGTTCCCGGTCACGCTCTTCCTGCACGACCGCGACCCGGACGGCCCGCCGGTCGCGATCGAACTGCGAACGGCGGGCCGTCCCGCGGTTATCGAGGTATCGGCCGGTTCGGTCCGCACCAGGCTGGGCACGACGCCGGCCCCCGACCTGGTGCTCCGCGGCACCCCGCAGCTCATACTCGGACTCATCTCGGCGCACCTGAGCTCAGACCAGGCGAAAGAGGCTGGCCTGGAGATCGAGGGAGACGCCGGCGTCCTTGCCCGGCTACAGCCCGAGCCCGCGAGCGCGGGCTAGCGGACGTGGTAGAAAGCGGTCGGCTTCCAGCCGTATCCGTAGTGGATCAGGCCAACAGGCGAGCCATAGTCGTGGGCACCGAAGGTGTAGCCCCATCGGCGGAAGAGTTCCACGTGCCCGGTCCCGTAGAAGGCGAGGTCGCCCATCCGCGGGTGCCTGACCCTGATCAGCTTGCGGCTGGCCAGCATCTCCGTCGTCGTTCTCGGCAGCCGGATCCCAACATGGAGGTAGGCCTCCATCACCAGTCCCGAGCAATCAAAGCCGGGACCTGTGCCGCCCCAGACGTAAGGATGGCCTTTCTGGCGGGCCGCCCAGCGGTACGCGCGGAGCCGCGGTGGCAGACGGTACCGAAGCATCCGCATGGTGGCCAGCCTCTGCTGCTGGCCCGCGGCCGCGAGCCTGGTCATCCCTGCCGGGTGAAAGTTCGCGGCTGATGCCGTGCTCGCGGCCGGGGCCTGCAATGCGAAAGCCGCAGCGATCCCGGCGGGGACTGCCGCGACTGTGGTCATGCTGCGAGCCCAACGAAGTAGTGGGGACATTCATGTCCGATCACGCGAAGTTCGCGCAGAACCGGCGGGATAACGCGCTAAATGGCGCGCCTGACGCGGCTGACCTGCGCCTGATTACCTCGCGCTAGCTGCACGAGGCGTTATTACCTGGCAAATCAGCCAGACGAATACCCGCTCACCGGCTCAGGAAGCGGCCTTTTCCATAGACTTTGCGCGCCATTTACAATGCGCGAAGTCCCTCGAGCACGCTCTTTAGCACGCCCTGATCGAGGGCGCTGCCTTTGGTGGGCTTAACCACGCTGACCAGCCCCTGCCGGTGCAGATCACTGAGCAGGACCTGCACGACGCCAAGCGGCAGACCGGTCTCCGACGCCAGGTCGGCGACGGCGATCGGGGCACCGCACAGCTCGTGCAGCAGCCTGTGCTCAGGCGGCAACCACTGAGCGTGGGCGTCGGGCGGGCTCGCCGCCACGACCACGTCGACGACGTCGAGCACCCGCCCGGCGGGCGTGGCGCGGCCCTTGGTCAGCGCATATAGCCTGACGACGGGGCCCGCCTCCTGGTCGAACCATCTCTCGCCGCGGGGACTCATGTGCCCTGCTCAGGAGTCGTCTGGCTGCGGGGCCTGGCGCCCGTCCAGCCAGCCCTGCTGCAGTGACGCAACGAGGGCGCCGATCTCTTCCGGCGTGCTGTTCGCTCCCGGCTGCGTTGCCTCGCCCGCGGAAACGGCC
>DASWGE010000111.1:0-3880 GCA_036393895.1 Streptosporangiaceae bacterium
GTCCCCGATGGTCAGCGCCAGGCCGATGGCGGCGACCGCCTCGGCGGTCGCGTTGAGTTTGCGCCGGATGAGCGGCCGGGGAGCGGCCAGGACCAGGGCAGTCGTACCGACCAGAATCGCGGAACGGCCGAGCGGGCTGATCAGGGCCCAGCCAGCGACCGTGAAGATCGTGACGGCGATAACGACGAGCGCTGCGCCAGCCCCGAGCAGCAGGCGCGCGGCCGTGCGCCCCGATATCTCAGGGCGCCGCACCGGCGGCGTTGCGGGCTCGCGGGCAGAAACATCAGGCGGCTGACTCGCCTGCGCCTCGGCCTCTCCGGCCGCGCTGGCGCAATTGGGCGCAGGCACATGCCTCGGCAGGCCGGCTAGCTCGCCGAGCAAGACCGCTCGCCGTCTGATCAGCCAGGTGCGCGCTTCATCGACCCGCCTGAGCTCGCCGGCGATCCAGCGAAGCTCGCCAGCTTGGGGACCGGCCAGCCAGATGCCGCAACCTCGGCAATACGGCTCATCTGAGCCCGCGGGACTCGAGCATTCCGGGCAGGGGGCACCGGACGTGCCTGTGGAACGGACTGCTGTTCGCATGCAGCCAACGGTGCACGCGCCGACCGAACCGCGGTAACCGCTGGCGTACTCATTGCGAGCGCCGGGCTACTCAGGCCGATCTGAGTATCTGGTACCAGAGCACAAGCCCTGGAAGGCATTCAGCCGATACCCTTATAGCGTGGTCGTCCCTTCTGCGCGATAAGCCGTGAGCCTGCAGGCGCCCCTGTGGCGCTCGATCGCTGTCTTCCGCTTCGCGTCGCTCGCCTACGCGGCTGTGCTGCTGGCGATCAGCCACGACTACGGCAGGCACTGGGGCTGGGCATGGATGGTCATCGGCGCGATGACCGCGTGGACGGTCGCCAGTACGGTGGCCTACGCCACCCCTGCGCGACGCACCCACCTGCTGCTGGGCACCGACCTGGTCGTAACCGTTCTTGCACTGCTGTCAACAGCTCTGCTGCAGACGACGCAGGCCAGGCACCTCGGCGCCATGCCGGTCACAGCGACCTGGCTCGCCGGACCGGCCCTGGTCTGGGCCGTCGTCGGCGGGGCCAGGGCCGGCGCGGTGGCCGCCGCGCTGATCGGCACCTGCGTTGTTCTGCTCAGGCAGCAGCCACTAACCAGCGCCTACCAGAGCACCGCGCTGAACGGGCCCATCATCCTGCTGATGGCGGGGGTGCTGGTCGGCTATATCTCGACTCTGATGACCCGCGCCGAGCAGGCGTTGCAGCGCGCGACCGAGATTGAGGCCGCGAGCCGTGAGCGTGAGCGGCTGGCCCGCACGATCCATGACTCGGTCCTTCAGGTGCTCGCCATGGTCCAGCGGCGCGGCGCCGAGGCCGGCGGCGAAGCAGCCGAGATCGGGCGGCTCGCGGGCGAGCAGGAGGCAGCGCTGCGGGCGCTGGTCACCGGCGACGGGCCAGCATCTCCTCAGTCGGGGCAGCTTGACCTCGGCGCGCTCCTGACCCGCGAGGCATCAGCCCTGGTGTCGGTGATTACCCCGGCCGATCCCGTTCTCCTCAATGAGCGGGCGGTCACCGAGACGGCAGCGGCGGTCAGGGCGGCGATCGACAACGTGCGGCGGCACTGCGGACCGGCGGCCAAGGCGTGGGTACTCGTGGACGACGAGGGCGCGACGGTCAGTGTGACCATTCGCGACGACGGGCCGGGTATCGCGGACGGACGGCTCGCCGAGGCCGCTGCCGAGGGCAGGCTGGGAGTCAGCCACGCGATCAGCGGGCGAATCCGCGACCTCGGTGGTTCGGCGGACATCTGCAGCTCGCCGGGTGCCGGGACCGAAGTCAGGTTGCGGGTGCCCAGGGTCGGGCAGCGCAGATAGGGAGGCTCCGTGGAGCTGGCCGACGGCGCCGACGCCGTGAGCGCACCGCGTACGCGGGTTATGGTCGTCGACGACCATCCGATGTGGCGAGACTCAGTCAGCCGCGACCTGAGCGATGCTGGCTTCGAAATCGTCGCCGCCACCGGCGAGGGTGCTCAAGCCATGCGGATCGCCGCTTCGGTGCGACCGGACGTGGTTGTGCTCGACCTCCAGCTCCCCGATGTCTCGGGGGTGGATGTCACCCGCGGCCTCCTCTCGACCTACCCGGCCGCCAAGGTGCTGATCTTGTCGGCCAGCGGCGAGCATCGCGATGTGCTCAGCGCGGTGAAGGCTGGCGCTACCGGCTACATTCTGAAGTCCGCGAGCCGCGCGGAGTTTCTCGACGCGGTGCGGCGGACGGGAGCGGGAGACGCGGTGTTCTCCCCCGGGCTGGCAGGCCTCGTGCTCGGTGAGTTCCGGCGCCTTGCCAGCGACCCCGCTCCCGACACGCCGCGGCTCACCGAACGCGAGGCCGAAATCCTGCGGATGGTCGGCACCGGTTTGTCGTACAAGCAGATCGCCGAACGGCTGGTTCTGTCCCACCGCACCGTGCAGAACCATGTGCAGAACACGCTCAACAAGCTGCACCTGCACAACAGGGTCGACCTGGTTCGCTATGCGATCGAGCACGGCCTCGACACCGGCCCAGCCTGACTCATCCCCGCCAGGCTCAGCGCGCCCAGGTATCCGGCCAGCATGGCGCCGGCGGCCTGGCCGACCGTGTCATCGGCAGGGAGAAACGACGGATGGTGCAGGGCGTGCGCCCCGCCGGTGCCGAGGAAGAGCATCAGCGTGCGCCCGCCTCGGCTGAAATACGAGAAGTCGTCCGCTCCGCAGGAGCGGAACGAGGTGTCGACGCTGAATCCGGCCTCGCGGAGCCAGGGCCAGGTCGCCTCAGTCAGCGCCTGATCGTTGACGAGGGCGGGCTCGCCCTGATCGATCGTGACCGAGCCGCGGCAGCCGAATGCCCGGCAGGTGTGCTCGACGATCTCGCGGATAATCCGGTGCAGGGCGGGCCGGTCGGCTTCCTCGAGCACCCGCAGCGTTCCCTTCGCGACGGCGGTGGCCGGGATGACGTTGGCTGCCTGGCCCGCCTCGAGCATGCCGATCGACACGACGACCGCGTGGGTCGGGTCAGAGCGCCGGCTGACGGCACTCTGCAGCGCGACCACGCTCTGGCAGAGAGCCACGACCGGGTCTGCGGCCAGCTGCGGGTAACCGGCGTGCCCGCCGGTCCCCTCGACCGTGATCTCGATGTCGTCGGTCGCCGCGTTGACCGTGCCGACAGCGGCGGCCACCGTGCCGAGCGGCAGCTGGTGCTGCAGGTGAACGGCCACAACCGCGCTCGGCTGATGCACATCGAGCAGTCCTGAGGCGACAATGTCCCTGGCTCCCGACGGGATAGCCTCCTCGCGCGGCTGCAAGATAGCCAGCACGGGCACGGGCAGCTCGGGTCCCGCCGCCCTGGCCGCCCGGCCAACCGCCGTGAGCGCCGCGAGGTGCACGTCGTGGCCGCAGGCGTGCATCGCGCCGTTCCTTGATGCCCAGGCCGCGCCGGTCTGCTCGGTGATCGGCAGCGCGTCAAGTTCGGCCCGCAGCGCGATGCACGGCCCGTCGGGACTGCCGATCCGGATGAGCCTGCCGGTCTCCGCCACGACCGGAGCGTCGGGGGCACCGAGCGCGGCCGCGACCGTCGCCGCGGTCCGATGCTCCGAGCCTGACGGCTCGGCACCGGCATGCAGTTCGTGCCGCAGCGCGACGGCGGCCTCGATCTCGGCGGCAACGCCGCTTCGGAGCTGGGCTGCCAGCTCGGCCATCAGCACGGCGGTACTGGTCATGGCAGCGTCCGCGGCGCCGGGACGGACGGCGGCTGGACCAGCCTGATGACGCGACTGGCTGGGCGAGTCAGCCAGGACGGGCGAGCTGTCATCATGACTGGCCCAGCCGGTATACGCGGGT
>DASWGE010000112.1:0-6131 GCA_036393895.1 Streptosporangiaceae bacterium
CAGACCGCACGGACGGCGCGCACGGACCGGCGCTGATGACCGAGACGCTGATGCCAGGCGGCGGGGTGGCGCGACGCCCGCTGCATTTCATCGTGATGGCCGATTGCTCCGGCTCGATGAAGGGCGAGAAAATGCAGGCCCTGAACTATGCGCTCAGGTCCATGCTGCCGCACCTGCTCGACTGGGAACGCGATCAGCTGCAGGCGCAGCTGCTGATCAGGATCCTGGCGTTCGCGTCCGCGCCGCACTGGTTCGTGGCCGATCCCGTCCCGGTCGCGCACCTCAGCGCGCACTGGCGGAACCTGGAGTACATGCCGATGGGCCGGACCAACATGGGCCCGGCGTTTCGCGCGGTCGCTGAGGTGCTCTCGCCCGACCAGCTCGAGCGGCGGGCGCTCCGGCCAGCGATCCTGCTGGTCACCGACGGGCTGCCGACTGATCCTCCTGGCGGATTCGAAACCGGGCTCGCGTCCCTGCTCGAGATGGCGGCCGGCCGCTCCGCCCTGCGGCTGGCCGTCGCTATCGGCAAGGACGCCAACTCCGAGCCGCTTGACCGGTTCCGCAGCCCCGACGTGCCCGTGCTGGTCGCCGACGGCACCGACGAGATAGCCGACCGGCTGGTCACTGCCTCGATCGCGATGTCGCGGATGTCCGAGGTCGGGGTCAACCGCGGCACGCTCACCGAGCAGCTCAACCTCGCCGAACCGACTAGGCGCTCGCAGCCTGAAGTGGCGACAGCGCAGGGCAGCGGCCAAGACGGCTACTTCGAGGACATCCTGTGACGACCACTCCCTCGGCGGCACCATCCGATCCGCCTGGGCGCAGAACCGGCTGGCTCGTTCTCACCGCCTCCGAGCGCGGTGCATCACATGCTGCGGTCAGGTCACCGAACCAGGACGCGGTCGCGACCGAGCGGGCCGGCGCCGAAGGAGTGGTCGCGGCCGTCGCCGACGGACACGGCCACCCCCGGCACCTGCGCAGCGCGCGGGGCTCGAAGCTAGCGGTTGCCGTCGGCTGCCAAGTGGCGCAGGAATTGGCCGACCGGCTCGAGGCCGGAACCGCCATTTTTCCCCAACCGGACCCACCGGCGACTGCGGCCGCCACAGCCGACGAGATCAGCAGGCTGACCGAGGAGTTCCTTGTGCCAGCGGTCGTGTCCAGATGGCGGGAGGCCGTGCTGGCCGATGTCAAGGCCGATCCGTTCACCCAGGCCGAGCAGGCGCAGCGACACTCGGGCGACGATGCGACGATCGCATATGGTTCCACGTTGCTGCTCTGCATGGTGCTGCATGACTGGCTGATCCTGGCGCAGATCGGCGATGGCGACGTGATCGGCGTCCGGGCCGACGGCCTCGCCGTCGAACCCGTTCCGGCCGATCCGCAGCTCGACGGGCTGGTGACCACCAGCCTGTGCGGCAGCGATCCGCGGGCTGACTTCAGGCTCGCGGCTGTGGACGCCGCGCAGAACCAGCTTCGTGCAGTGCTGCTCGCCACCGACGGATACGGCAACGCGCAGGTCGTCGACGAGTGGCCGAAAGCGTTCAGCGAGGACCTGGCCTGGATGCTCAAGGACCGGGACGTGAATTGGCTGGCCAGCCAGCTTCCGGCCTGGGCGGCCAGGTGCGCGTCGTCTGGCGGCAGCGCCGACGACACCACCGTGGCTCTGCTGATCTCGCCCGCCAGCGCGAGGCCGCCGGCCGGAGGGCAAGGAGAGGATGCTGACGCCGGGTCGGAGGAGATCACGATTCCCGCGGTGCCGCACGCCGATACCGTGCCGGTTCAGCTGCCGGTGCCGCAGCCGCCGATTGATCCGGTCACCGCGCGGCAGCTCGCGCATCGCACGGCGCCCGAACCGGTCATAACTGAGCGTTCGATCCCGCGAGCTAAGAAGGACACGGCGAGCCACCAGAGCAGCGATGATCCGGGCGACGAGCCGCCGACGACCGCGTGGCGGCCGCCAAGGACCGGTGAGCGATGAGCCAGCAGCTCACCCTGCAGGGCCGGACCCTGCGGATGCTGCGCGCCGGAACCGCCGTGACCGTTGGCGAGCGGCTCGGCGAGGGCGGGCAGGGAGTCGTGCACGCGGTGACTATCGGCGGGGCTCCCTACGCGGTCAAGTGGTACCGGTACGCAGCATCGGGCGAGCTGCGCAAGTCGATCGCCGCACTGGTCGAACGCGGTGGCCCGCATCGTGACTTCATCTGGCCAATCGACCTGGTAGCCAGTGATGAACTGTCCGGGTTCGGCTACGTCATGCCGCGCCTGGAGCCCCGCTTCTCATCCTTCGCCCAGCTTGTCTCGCGGTCCGACCAGCCGCCTTTCCGTGTCGTGTCGGCCATTGGCCGGCAGCTGGTCACAGCGTTCGAGGCGCTCCACTCTGCCGGGCTGTGTTACCGGGACATCAGCTTCGGCAACCTGTGGGTGGACGCTGAGGCCTCCGAGGTCGCCATCATCGACAACGACAACGTCGGCCTCGACGGCGGCGACGTGTTCGTCTGGGGAACGCTGCGATTCATGGCGCCCGAGGTCGTCCGCAGGGAGGCGGCACCGTCGAGCCTCACGGACCTGCACTCGCTGGCCGTTTTCTTGTTCTACCTGTTCATGCACGGCCATCCACTGGAAGGCGTCAAGACCGACGAGTCATATTCGTGGGCCGACTCAAGTCACCGCTCGGAGACCGACCTGGCGCTGCGGCATTTTGGCACCGAGCCGGTCTTTATCTTCGATCCCGACGACCATTCCAACCCGCCGCGGCCCGGAGACCCGGTCAGCGTCTGGTGGCGGCTGTACCCGAGGTTCTTCCGCGCCGTGTTCGAGGGGGCCTTCTCGTCTGGTTTGCGTGACCCATCCGGCCTCGGCCGAGTGGCCGAGGGAGTCTGGCGGCGGGCGCTGGTCCGGCTCGGCGACTGCGTATCGGTCTGCTCGTGCCAGGCGTCGGTCTTCTTCGACCCGGATGATCGCGGGCTGCGCTGCTGGAACTGCAACCAGGTGCCGCCCAGGCCGCAGCTCTTTGAGCTGCCCGGAGGCACGATCGCTCTATCCCAGGGTGCCACGATCACGCCTCATCACCTGAACCGTAACCGAGACCACGACACCGTCATCGGGGTCGTCGAGAATCACCCCTCCCGCCCAGGCGAGCTGGTGCTGCGCAACGTCAGCCCGAAGCCCTGGACGATGACCCTGGCCGGGGAGAGCACGAAGACCGTTGACCCGCAGCGGCGGCTTGGCATCCGCCCGATGACGATTGACTTCGGGTCCGCGCATGGCAGGATCGTCAGCTAGATGACGCGGAAAGGGCACCCCGTATGAGCACGCTACAGGTCACTTTTAATGGCCGGATCTTCTCATTTGCTCAGGGGACAATCGTCCGGATCGGGCGCAGCTCAGAGAACGACATCGTGGTCAACGAGCCAACCGTCTCCCGCCGACACGCACAGCTCTCCTTTGAGGCATCCGGCTGGGTCTGGCAGAACTCCGGCCAGGCGCCTACCTTCGTGGCCGGCCAGCCAGTCGCGCAGTTCGCGGTCGGCCAGCAGGTCGACGTGTGCCTCGCCTCACCGCAGGGTCCGTCGCTGCAGCTGGCGACCGCGGCCAGCCACGGTCAGGGCGCCCCTGGCCCGGGCGGAACCGAGCTAGCAGGAGCTGGCACCGCAGGCGCACTCGGGCAGACCAATGTCGCCGGTCAGTCACCCGGCGTCGGTGCCGGGCAAGCCGCCGCCGGCTATGCCGGCGCGGGTGCCGCGGCCGGAGCCGCCGCCTACGCCAGTCCCGGCCAGGGCGCTCCCGCCGGCTACGCCGGAGGGCCTGCACAGGAATACCCCGCTAGCGCTGGCCAGCAGTCGAACTACGCGGGTGCTCCCGCGCAGGACTACGCCGGCCAGCAGAATTACGGCCAGCAGAATTACCCGGGCGCCCAGCAGCAGAACTTCGCCGGAGCCGTGCCCGCCCAGGGCTATCCAGACCAAGGCGGTGCCGCGCCGCCTGGCATGCCTGGCTTCCCTGGGTATCAGGGCGGTGCTGGCTATCAGGGCGGCGGACCCAATTACCAAGGCGGCCCGGCCGCGGCGCAGCCGGGGATCCCGCTGTCACAGCTGGACATGGGCTCGTTCTTCGAGATCCTGATCCCGGTCAAGAGCTGGCTGCACGACCGCGGCTGGCGACAGGGCATCCGGCTGCTGATCATCCCCTACGCCCTGCTGCCGCTCATTTTCCTCCAGGTATTCTCCGGCTCTACGTCGCTGAGCTCGCCAGGCTGGGCGTACAGCCTGTACGTGGCGCCGCTATGGCTACTGACGTTCTGGTACCTGATCCGGCCGCCGGTGATTGGCAAGCTCGAAGTCGTAGTCGGCATCGGCATCGTCATCTGGACAATCGTCTGGCTGCATGTCGTCACGATCTACATCAACAACCATTTCGCCAACACGCATAGCATCCTCGGGTCGCTCGTCGTCGGGTACAACGAGGAGGTCACCAAGGCGCTGCCCGTTCTGATAGCAGCGATCCTCGTGCTCAAGATCAGAAAGCAGAAGCTGGATCCGCGGACCTGGTTCCTGATGGGCACAGTCGCCGGCCTGACCTTCGGCATCGTCGAGCAGTCGATTTATACCCCGGCCGCGCTGATCCAGATCCATGGCGCGCACGCGATCAGCGAGGCCGACGTAGGCGCGCTGTCATTCGCGTTCCGCGTGTTCGTCGACGGCTTCCAGCACGCCGTCTGGGCCGGTGTGTCCGGTTTCTTTGTCGGCATGGCCGTCAACTACCGCAGGCGCCGGATCCCGCTGCTGCTGCTCGGCATCAGCATCCCGTCCATCCTGCACGCGCTGAACGATTACACGCTGACGGTCTTCAGCACGGTGTGGGTCGGGGTTCTGGTCCAGGCCCTGTCGCTGCTGCTGTTCCTCGGCTACACGCTCTCCGCGTCTGCCATCGAGCGCCGGGTCCGCAGGAACCCGAACTTCCGCGGCCAATCGATCATGATGGAACGCTTCAGCCAGCCGGAACAGGCCCCGAGTCCCTAAACTGACCGGTCCTGCACTGCAGCGTGCTCTCCAGTCAGGAAGCTTGCCGCCCGCTCGGCGATGGCCAGTACCGTGAGGTTGGGCCGGTCGGCCGCCGGCTTGAGATAGCCGTCTGCGGCGCCGGCGCATCGTAGTACCACCCGGCCGGTCCCGGCTGCCTGCCACGCGTCGTAGCTGGACGGGTCTCCTGTCGGCCACGCTATCTAGTCAGCCAGCACGGCCTCGATCACGTCGGCGAACCTGATCAGGTGCATATCGCCGATGAAGTGTTCCCTGGTGTACGCCTTTCCAGCGGCGCCCATCCGCTCGGCCTCCTCGCGATGTTCAAGCAGCCACCTGACACTGGACCCGAACGCCGCCAAGTCCTTTGGATCGGGTAGCAGGATGCCGGTGCCGTCGGCGATTTGATCCACGATTCCGCCGATCGCTGAGCCGATCACCGGCCGGCCCTTCCACATCCCCTCGGCGACCGTCAGGCCGAACCCCTCGGCCAGGCTCTTCTGCACGATGATGGTGGCGCGTCGCTGGATCGCGTTCACCATCGCCGCGTTCTCCTCGACGTCATTGAGCGGCAGGGTAACCAGCAGCACCCGGTCGCGGGCATGGGGCGCGAGCAGATGCCATTCGGCCAGGCATTCGGCGAAGACAACGGCACCTTCCGGATCGTCGGTCACGCCGCTCACCGACGGACCGACCAGCATCAGGTACGCGTCCTTATCTGGCAGCACGTAGTCGGCGAAGCCGCGCATGACTCCTGCCATGTCCTTGAGCCTGTCCCAGCGAGATACCTGCACCACGACCGGGTCGTCCTGCCCCGGCCGGCCGTCGCCGGTCACCAGGCCGGCCCGCCTCACCTCGCCGCAGGTCCCGTCGCTACGCAGGAACTTCCCGTGCCGCGTTGATCCGCCGTCGGCTGACCCACCGTCGGCTGACCCAACGTCGGCTGACCCAACGTCGGCTGACCCGCCGTCGGCGTAGATCCCGACCGTGGTCAGGATCGTCTGCACGTCTTCCGAGTCGAGCTCGGCGTTCTTGGGCGAAAACGGGTCAATAGAGGGCGGGATGACCCACAGCCTGGCCCGCGGCACCCATATCGGGGCGAACTGCCGCCTG
>DASWGE010000113.1:0-9815 GCA_036393895.1 Streptosporangiaceae bacterium
TGGCCAGCACAGTTGGCCAGCACAGGGGCCGGTGCTGGTCTGCGCGGGACACCGGCAAGACATGTGAACACCCGGTTCAATAAAGATCACGAATTGATTACGGCTAGGGCTTCCCAAGCCGGCGGATCCGTCGTAGAAATGAGTTAACGGACCACTGGTCCTGACACGGCAACCGGGCACCCACGCGCGACCAGCCGCGGGAGGCGGCCGAGGCAGGGGCACCCAGAAGGATCGAACGCCGCAGGCGACTGAGGCGGGGTGTCCTGTCCGGCAAATGAAGGTGCACGCTTGGTAACCCGGATCTGACGTGGTTCAGGCGGCGCCCCACCAGGGGCGCCGCCTGCTTGGCGTTTTCCGGGCCATTCGTGCGAAGCTGGCAAGGACGGCGGTTTCCGCGGGCCAATCAGGGCGGCCAGCGCTGCGTGGGACACCGGCCGCAGAATTCGGTTGACGCTGAATGGGGCGCCAGGCGAATGCCACATGGCGTCATGCGCGAGACTGGACCCGACAGCGAGGAAGGGAGGGAGTATGGCCGAAACCGCGTACGGAGGCCAGGCAACAGCCACGAAGGAATCTCTGGGTGACCTTGTCGCGCTGGCCGTCAGCGACATCTCACAGCTCGTCAGGTATGAAGTCGATCTGGCGAAGCTGGAGCTCAAGTCCGATGCCCGACGACTCGGGATCGGGGCGGCGCTCTTCGGCATAGCCGCTTTCGTCGGTTGCCTGGTGCTCATGGTGCTGAGCTTCGCATTCGCTTACGGGTTGAGCGCCCTGGGCATCTGGCTATGGGCGGCGTTCTTGATCGTCGCGGGCACCTACGTGCTGCTGGCCGCCTTGGCCGTCCTCATCGGGTTCACCAGGTTCAAGGGGCTGACGGGGCTGAGCAAGACCCGCAGCACCGTCTCCGAGGACTTGGCGCTGATCAAGAGGGACGACTCCGGCTCCCTGTCCGCCTCAGCGGGAGTCAGGTAGGCGGGCGATGGCCCCCGGCGAGGCGTCGATCTACCTCGACGGCCCGTGGTCGCACCGCTCGGTGAGCGCCAACGGCACGCGCTTTCATATAGCGGAGAGCGGCGACGGCCCGCTTGTCCTGCTGCTGCACGGATTCCCGCAGTTCTGGTGGACCTGGCGGCACCAGCTGAGCACGCTCAGCAAGGCCGGCTTCCGCGCTGTCGCCGTCGACCTGCGAGGTTATGGCGGCAGCGATAAGCCACCCCGCGGCTACGACCTGGTAACCGCCGCTTCCGACGGAGCCGGCCTGATCCGCTCGCTCGGCGAGGCTAACGCTGTAGTCGTCGGTCACGACTGGGGCGGCATGATCGCCTGGACGATGGCTGCGTACTTCCCGAAGGTAATCAGGCGGCTCGCGGTTGTTTCGGCGGCGCATCCGCTCAGGCTGCGCGCGGCGGTGCTCGCCGACCCGTTCGGGCAGGGCCGGAGCAGTGGCTACACACTCGGCTTCCAGATGCCGCTGCTGCCCGAGCGGCAGTTGCTGCGCGACCACGCCGCGCGGGTGGGCACACTGCTGTCGACGTGGGCCGGACCAGGCTGGCCCGACCAGGAAACCGAGCGGATCTACAGGTCGGCGATGAGCCTGCCGTCGGTGGCCCACTCCGCGCTTGAGTACCACCGCTGGCTGCTCAGGTCCCGGCTGCGCCCAGACGGAACGCGGTACGCGCGGATGATGCGGACGCCGGTCCAGGCGCCGACGCTGCAGATCCACGGCGCCCTTGACACCTGCGTCCGCCCGCGGGCGGCACGCGGATCCGGCACCTATGTCGACGCTCCGTACCGGTGGCGGCTCATTGACGGCGCAGGGCACTTCCCGCACGAAGAGGTGCCTGAGCGGTTCGACCTTGAGCTCCGGTCCTGGCTGCTCGACCCCGAGCCGGAAAGGTGACGCGGCCGGACACCGACCGGGATCGCGATGCGACAGGTCGGCCCAAGAACGCCAGGCCGCGAGATGGTCTCGGCAGGCCGCTTGACCGGGGTGCGGACGGCGAGCCGGTCATGCCCGATGACCTTCTGCTGACCCCCGCGGAGGCGGTTCGGCTGGCTCAGCGGCTGATCGACGAGGGCCGGCCGTTTCATGCGCACGAGGTGCTCGAGGCAGTATGGAAGTCGTCGCCCAGCGCCCAGCGTGACGTGTGGAAGGGACTAGCCCAGATCGCCGTCGGCCTGACGCATGCCAGGCGAGGCAACGGCCAGGGAGCGGTCACGCTGCTCAGACGCGGCGCAGCCGCAGTAGGCCGTTACGTCCCGGGCGCCGCCGGCGATCAACGCGGCGAGTTGCCTGACGCTCTCGACCTGGCCGCGGTCCATGCGACCGCGACCGGTCTCGCTGACCTCATCGCTGCCCGCGGCCTCGACGCCGTGACTGCGGATGATCTTCGGCTCCAGCTCGGGTCGCTTGGGACCCAGCACGGCGGCCCATGATCGCGGGCGACTCTCAGCTGCCGGCGGCGGAGCGCCATCCGGCTACTGGCAGCTGCCGGCAGGCACCGCTGCGGTCCGGTTCCGGCCTAGGGCGATGTCGTGTGCAAGCTGGTTGCTGGTCAGCGCGTATCCCGTATTCGGCACGGCGACCGCCGCAGCGAACACCATGCCGTAGATCTGGCCGCTCGGCGCGATCAGCGGGCCGCCTGAGTTGCCCGGCCGGATAGAAGCGCGGATCGGGTAGATGTCACGGACAACTCGCTTGTTGTTGTAGATGTCTGGGCCGCTGGCGGACTCGGACCCGCCCACCCGGGCCGGAGTAGCGGTGAAGTCTGCATCGAGCGGGTAGCCAGCCACAATAGCGCTGGCGCCGAACGGCGCCGGACCGGCGAAATGGAGCGCTGGCAGATCCAGGCCCGGGACATAGAGCACCGCGATGTCGCTCTCCGGGTCGAAGAGCACAACCTTGGCCGGATTGGCGGCAGCGGCGACCCTCGTGTACACCTGGGGTCCGTTGACGCCGGCGACCACGTGAGCGTTGGTTATCACGTGGTCCGTGCTGATCACGAAGCCCGTTCCCTCGATGGTCTTCGCGCAGCTTGGGGCAAGGCCCTCGATCTTGACCACGCTGTTGCGATCGCGGCGCAGGCCGGCGGAGTGCAGGACGTGCGGGTCAAGCTTCGGCACGCTCAGTGCGGTCTCCGCTCCGAGCGCGCCGAATACCTGCACGTATGGCTGAGTACTCAGCAGCCTGCGCAACGCGGTGAACTTGGGCCGCGCTCCCTGCGGGATTAGGTGGTCGACGCTCCGCAGCAGCAACGAGCCCTGGATCTCGCGGGCGATCGCGGGAAACGGGGGCGCGTAGGCCACGAGGCTGCCGATCAGCCAGGCAAGCACCAGGATCGCGACCACGTTCACCGCGGCCCCGCCGATAGAGTCGAGCAGGGTCGATGGCCGGCCGGTGACCCGCGAGCGGAGCAGCACAGCGAACGCCGAGGCAACCAGCATGCCGGCAACCGCTGCGGCGAAGACGCCGATGATGGCCAGCACCGCCTGCAGGTTCTGGCGGCTGGTCAGCACCGTTGCGATGCCCGGCGCCAGGTAGATGCCGGCTAGCGCGCCGCCGGTGAAGCCGACGAAGCTGAGAACACCGATGATGAAGCCCTGGCGGTAGCCGGCGACGGCGAAGGCGGACGCAAGCGCTATCAGCACCAGGTCGAGCAGGTCACCGGACACGGCTTAACGGTATCGGTGATCCGGGCCGCGGGAAACGACAGCAGGCGGTCAGCTCACCGGATCCACGCCGTCGAGTCCCGTCAGCACGACACCTGGTGGCAAGTCGACCACGCTGGCCGCGTCCCACGGTCGTTCCCATCCGCCCATCGCCAGCAGCTGGTCGATCACGAACGCGGTGAACCCCCAGATCAGCATCTCCCCGGCCCGGAATGCCGGTCCCGCCTGACCGGACGGATACCTGATCATCAGCCTGCGGCCAGGGTCGGCGAGGTCCGCCACCGGCACCCTGGCCACGGAAGCGACTTCGGCCGGGTCGCCAGGCGCCACCGGGACTGGTTCGCGCCACCAAGCCAGGACCGGCGATACCCGGTAACCGGTTCGTGCGATATACAAATCGGGCAGCAGCGAGATGACGTCCACCCCGCTGGGATCGACGCGGGCCTCCTCAGCGGCCTCGCGCAGCGCGGCGCCGACCGGCCCGTCATCCTCAGCGTCTATGACGCCGCCGGGAAACGCTGGCTGGCCAGCGTGGCGGCGCAGTGAGTTGCTGCGCTGCACGAGCAGCATGTCTGGACCGGCCCCCGAGTCGCCGAAAAGGATCAGGATCGCCGAATGCCGCCCGCCATCAGCCGGCGGCTGCAACCCAGCCGGCACCTCCATCCGCTCGGCGATCCTGGCCAGGTTGCGCAGCCAGCCTGGTACCTCCCCGGTCAGGCCGCCAGGGCCGCCGGTCGCCGACGGCGCCGACGGGCCGTCGCATCCAGTTGCCGTCACGAGAAGGGACCAGCCTTGACTAGCTTCGCGGCCACGGCTGGATCGGTCGGGCCCTCGCCGTAGGACGGGCAGAGCGCGGCGATCCCGCACGCACCGCAGGCCGGTCTGCGCGAGTGACAGACCCGGCGGCCATGCCAGATCAGCCGGTGCGAGAGCATCGTCCACTCCGACCGGGGGAATAGCGCCCCCACCTCCTGCTCCACCTTCTCCGGGTCATCGGATGAGGTCCAGCCGAATCGTCTGGCGAGCCGGCCGAAGTGAGTGTCGACGGTGATGCCGGGGATCCCGAATGCGTTGCCGAGTACTACATTCGCTGTCTTCCTGCCGACCCCCGGCAGCGTGACCAGGTCCTTGAGCCGGCGCGGCACTTCGCCGCCGAACCTTTCGCAGAGCGCCTGGCCGAGGCCGATGATGCTGGTTGTCTTCGCCCTGAAGAACCCCGTGGTGACGATAATCTTCTCGATCTCAGCCCGGTCCGCTGACGCGTAGTCGGCAGCCGTGCGGTACCTGGCGAAGAGCACCGGCGTGACCTGGTTCACGCGCTTGTCCGTGGTCTGAGCGGACAGGATCGTAGCGACCAGCAGCTCGAGCGGTGTTCGGAAATCGAGCTCCGTGTGCGCATCGGGATACAGCTCGGCGAGCTCCCTGTTGATCCTCCTTGCCCTGCGAACGAGCGCCGTCCGTGACGGCTCGCCCTTGGCCGCCGCCTGGCGCCTGACCGCAATCATCACAGAGCAAGCCTATGGTCCGGAGGTGACCGCGTGGTTCGCATGCACCGCACAGCTCTCCTGGCGGAACGGCATGACCGCGGGCTCCAGGCCTGCAAGTTCAGCGTCTGCCCGCCCAACATGCCGTCCGAGCACGACGGTGACTACGGCATCGGCGCCGGCGCTCCGTAATGCCATCGCTGCCGACTGAGCGCTCGACCCGGTCGTCCACGTGTCGTCGATCAGCAGGACCCGCGCCCCAGGCAGCGCAGCTGCCCTGAACCTGCCCGGATCCAGGTCCCTGACCTGCTCGCCGCCCGGCCGGGCGCGGAGCTCGGCCCAGGGGCCAGTCAGGTGCTCGGCGACCAGCGTGCGCAACGGGTGCGCGCCTGGCCTGCCCCGTGCCGTCGGCACCACGGCCAGGTGCGTCGGGCCACGAATGCCGGCCGCCCGCCACAGGCAAGGACCATGATCATGCAGGAAGACGAGCAATAATGCGCGCACTGTCAGTGCCGCCCGGCCGACGGTCTCCGCGGTCAGGCGCACCGACTTGTACTGCCACAGGCACCGCGCATGCGAGCCGCCCTTGATCGCGAACGCGACCGGCACTACGACATCGGCGAGGCTGCCGGGAGCGCACTGCAAGTGCAGATCACACTGGTAGCACCGGGCGGAGCGGCGCCCGCAAGGCCCGCGGCAAACGTCGCACAGCCACGAGGACATCGCCTGAGGGGCGCTGAGCAGCGGCTCCTGAGCCCGCACCAGCGCCCGCAGCCGCGGCCAGCCGGCCGGAGCCTCGTTCCCCGGTACCGGCCAGCGCAGCTCGTCCAACACAGCGCCACGATAAGTAAAGCCTCTGACAATTTGCCAAGGCTTCATCAGTACCAGGGGCACCAGTTCGGGGCAGCCGATAGGCTACGACAGCACGGCTCCGGTGTTCCGGTAGTCTCTGCGGGAAAGCATCCGCTGGCCTCGTGGCCACCGTTTGGAAGGCTGCCAGTTGGGCATTGCCGCTGGCGGCAGGTCCAGCTCAAGTGGCCTGCCTGCTGTGGCAGCGCCATCTGCCAGCACCGAAACATCAGGCCACGCGGCCAGCCCAAGTCAGCGAGCACAGTACAGCCAGCCACGATCGGGACGACCGTAAATGCGAACTCAGCGAGCAAGCGGACCTGCGGCGTCCCGAGCGCCGGCGTCTGGCGTCAACGGGACTAAGGGCAGTTCGGCGGCTTCCGCGATCACGGCGACCGCGATGCCCTGGCACTCTGCTCACTCAGGCATCGGCGGAGCTGGCGGATGGATCGCCCGTCGGAACAGCGCCGTCGCGCTGATCGGCAGGACCCCCTCCGTGCTGCGCTACCACTGGCTAGCGTCGATCCTGATCGCGGCGGGCGTCGCCCTCCGCGTGCTCGCCCAGATGGCTTATCACCCGGCCATCATCTTCATCGACACCCTGAAATATTTGTACGGCTCGTGGCCAGGTTCTGACCCGATCGGCTACAAAGCGCCGCTGAAGGCGATCCTGCTGGTCGGCAACCTCGGCACGGTCGAGGTTGTCCAGCACCTGCTCGGCATCGCGATCGCGGTCACCCTCTACGTCGTCATGCTCCGTCGTGGCCTGCCGCGCTGGCTGAGCGCGCTGGCCATCGCACCCGTGCTGCTTGACGCCTACCAGGTCCAGGTCGAGTCGATGATCATGCCCGACATCTGGTTCGAGGCGCTGGTCGTGGCCGGCCTGGCCGTCCTGCTCTGGCGGCCGGTGCCCAGCATGCGCCTCGCCCTAGTCGGCGGCGCCCTGCTCGGCGCGTCGACCGGCATCAGGCAGATCGGCGAGGTGCTGATCATTCCGGCCCTTATCTTCGTTGTGGCCATGGGCGGCGGCTGGCGCAAGATCGTCCAGAACGGCACGGCGGTTGCCTGCGCGTTCGTACTCGCGGTGCTCCTTTACATGAGCGCGGATTACCAGCTGGCCGGCCACTTCTGGATCTCGCGGTCGTCAGTCAGCCTCACCTACGGCCGGATGGCGTCGGTCGCCGACTGCGCCACGCTCAAGCTCCCCAAGGTTGAACAGCCGCTGTGCCCGAATAAGGCGCAGCAGGCCAAGGGCCCGGACTGGCTGGACCATGGCCAGTACTCGCCATTGCGCACTTACGACACGGTCCTGCCGATATCCCTGCTCGGCCATAAGGACCAGCTGGTCGCGAACTTCAATCGAGCGGTTGAGCGCCAGCAGCCCACGCGGGTTATTTCCGGGATCGTGCGCGATTCGGTGAAGCTGTTCGCCGTCAACAGGATCACCAGCCCGGGCGATACGCCGATCGTGCGGTGGCAGTTCCAGCGCAGCTTCCCGACGGCCCAGTACGGCCCGTGGATCTCGGTCCGCGACAACGCCATCTGGCTGGACACCGGCTCGTTTGTGTCGTCGAACGCGGAGAAGCTGAACCCCGCCTATGGCGGCGCGCCGCAGGTCGACAAGCCGATCGCGGCGTTCCTGCGCTGGTATCAGCTCCGTGGCGGCTACACGCCAGGGCCGCTGTACCTGCTATGCATCATCGCGGGCCTGGCCGGGTCCGTGCTCGCCTTCATGCGCAGGCCACGCGCCCGGGCCGCCAGGCTGGCAGCGCTGGCTAGCCTGTTCTTCTTCGCTACCGGCGTGGTCGTGCTCGGCGTATCCGACCTGTTCGAGTTCACCTGGCGGTACCAGATACCAGCAATCGTCACGCTGCCTCCGGCCGGGGCACTCGGCATCGGCGCCCTGATCCTCGCGGCCCGCAAGCCCCGCGCGCCCGTTCCCGCTGACATCGTGGCCGAACGAGCACCGGAGATGGCCGCGCAAGCACCGTGACAGCATCGCCGGGCCGCGCGGGTGGGCCGCGCGCTGAGCCAGCAGGCCGGCTTCCGGCGGCGGTCGCGACCGCCACCGCGACCCTACTGGCGGTACGCAGGAACTGGCTGTTCGCCATCCTGATGACGGCGGGTTTCGCGCTGCGGCTGCTTGCCCAGCTCGCCTACCAGCCGGCGCTGCTGTACATCGACACGATGCGGTACCTGTACAACGCCTACCCAGGCGCTGACCCAGTCGGGTACAAGGCACCGCTGAAGGCGATACTGGCCGCCGGCAACCTGACTACGGTCACCGCCGTCCAGCACCTGCTCGGGCTGGCCATGGCCGCCACGGTCTACCTCATGCTGCTGAGCAGGGACACTCCGCGCTGGCTCGCGGCTGCCGCGGTCGCTCCGGTCCTGCTTGACGCCTACCAGGTCCAGATCGAGCAGAACATCATGCCCGACGTATGGTTCGAGGCCCTGATTGTCGCCGGCATCGCAATCCTGCTCTACCGCGTCAGCGCGCCTGGCCTGCGCGCGGTAATCGCGGCAGGGCTGGTACTCGGCGCCGCGGCGACGATCCGCCAAGTCGGTGAGATCCTCATCCTCCCTGCCCTTCTCTTCCTGCTTAGCACGGGAGGCGGCTGGCGAACGATCATGACCAGGGCAGCCGCGCTCACCGCGGCTTTCGCGATCCCCATCGTCGGCTACATGGCCGGGTCCTACTTGATCAGCGGCCATTTCTGGCTGGCTAGCTCGACGCCGAGCCTATCGAGCTACGGCCGGATGGCCACCGCCGCCGACTGCGCCGCGTTGCGGATCCCCGCCTACGAGCGCGGGCTCTGCCCGACCGCGCGTCAGCGCGCCTACGGCATCGATTGGCTCGACCACGACGCCGCCTCGCCGCTGAAGACGTACACGGCTCCGGCCGGCCACAGTCGGTACGCCGTCATCGCGAGTTTCGACCGTCGGGTGTTCACCCAGCAGCCCGGCCGCGTGCTGGCCGCGATCGCCAGCGACGGGCTGAAGCTGTTCGCCCTGACCAGGACCTCCAGCCAGACCGGCACGCCTATCTCACGCTGGCAGTTCCAGCGGCAGTATCCGACGTTCGGCGACTGGGTCACGCTCGGCAGACACCAGGCCATCGTGTTCGGGCTGCGGCTCACGCCAGGCAGCGCGACCATCACTAGGCACGTGCTCGACCCTTCCTATGGCGGCCCGGCCACGGTACGCAAGGCGCCAGCGGCGTTCCTGCGTGCCTATCAGCTGCACGGCGGATATACGCCGGGCCCGCTGATCGCCCTGTTCGCGGTGGCCGGCCTGGCCGGCTCGCTGCTCGTCGTCGCACGCCGCGCGACACAGCGGCAGCGGCACCTGACCCATGCCTGCGTCGCATTCTTCGCCGCAGGCGCCGCCATCCTAACCATGTCGGACGCGTTCCAGTTCTCCTGGCGCTACCAGCTGCCAGCTCTGATTGCCCTGCCGCCAGCGGGCGCCCTCGGGCTCACCGTCGCGGCGAGCTACCTGCGCGCGTGGCGTCGCGCCGAGGACGGCGCCGAGCGCACCGAAGCCGCCGAGCTAGCCAGCCCAGCGGTCTGACAGAACCTGGACCTTAATCGGCGTATTCGCTGACAGGCGACCAGATTCTGACAGGCAGCGGGTCGATGAGCCGCAGCGGAGGTTGCTGGCAGTTAGCGGAGGCCGGCGAAGAGGTCCGTCTCAGGGTCTGGCGCCTGAGTTTGGTTACGCACCCGAATGAAGCACTCTTGGCCGAACGCCGACGCCACGATCTCGGGCGGGATCTTGCTGAACCAGGAATCGGTGATCTGGCTGGCATGA
>DASWGE010000114.1:0-8697 GCA_036393895.1 Streptosporangiaceae bacterium
CGGCGATTCGATCATCGTCGGTGCCGACGGCACATTGCTAGCGCGCGGGCCGCAGTTCGATGCGGAGCTGATCGTCGCGGACCTGGAGGTGTCCGCAGCCGGTACGGCACAGCCCGGAGATGAGCCGGCCGACGCCCATGATGGGACCACGATGATCATCCGCCGCGTCGAGCTGCCGGTCGTGGCTGGCGGAGCTGCCCGGCCCGGCGACCAGCGAGGTGACCCGATCTCGCCGAGGCTGAGTCAGCTGGGCGAGGTCTACGCAGCGCTGGTCACCGGCGTGCGCGACTACGTCAGCAAGAACGAGTTCCGGTCGGTGATCCTTGGCCTGTCCGGCGGGATCGACTCCGCGCTGACCGCCACCATCGCGGGCGACGCGATCGGGGCCGACCGGGTCCACGTCGTGCTGATGCCGAGCGGCTACTCATCCGATCACTCGATCGCGGACGCCGAGGACCTGGTTAAGCGCCAGGGGCTGCACTCCCGCACCATCCCGATCGCGCCGATGGTCGGCGCGTTCGAGGCCGAGCTGCATCTGGAGGGGCTCGCCGCGGAGAACCTGCAGGCTCGGGTGCGCGGGATGATCTTGATGTCGCTCTCCAACGCTGAGGGCCATCTCGTACTGACGACCGGCAACAAGAGCGAGCTTGCGACCGGGTACTCGACGCTGTACGGCGACTCGGCAGGCGGCTTCGCTCCGATCAAGGACGTGCTGAAGACACTGGTCTGGGACCTCGCCAGATGGCGGAACGAGCGCGCCGCGCAGGCCGGCCAGGTCCAGCCGATTCCGGAGAACTCGATCATCAAGCCGCCCAGCGCCGAGCTGCGGCCGGGGCAACTAGACTCCGATTCGCTCCCCGACTACGCGGTGCTTGACTCGCTGCTGCACGACTATGTCGAGCGGGATCTCGGCGCCGCCGAACTGATCGCCGCTGGCCATGATCCGGCGCTGGTCGAGAAGGTGATCGCGCTAGTCGACCGGGCCGAGTACAAGCGCAGGCAGTACCCGCCAGGGCCCAAGATCACGGCCAAGAACTTCGGCCGCGACCGCCGACTTCCGATCACCAACCGGTGGCGGGAGCCGCTCAGCCGTCTGCGGAGTTGAGCGCTCGGCCAGAAGGCCGGATACTTGGACAGTCCGTGTGGACTGACGACATAGACCGACGATCCGTCGCGCCCGACCTGGCTGGTGGGCATGCAGCGGCTAGGGCAGGGTCTCGGAGGCAGGCTGTGAACGGCGAGAATAGGCCGGCAATCGGCGACTTTCCCGCTGGATCACGCATTGCCGGGTACCAGATCCAGGAGCTGATCGGGCGCGGCGGGATGGCCATGGTCTACCGGGCGTCTGACGTGCGGCTGGACCGGCTGGTCGCCCTCAAGGTCCTCACTCCCGAGCTGACCAGGGATTCGGCGTTCCGTCAGCGGTTCATCAGGGAGTCGCGCTCGGGCGCGTCCGTCGATCACCCGAACGTCATCCCCGTGTTCGAGGCCGGCGAGGCCGAAGGCGTCCTGTTCATCGCGATGCGGTATGTCGCGGGCAGGGACGTGCGGGCCCTGATCGAACGGGAAGGTCCGCTGCGGCCGTCCCGCGTGGTCAGCATCGTCACCCAGATCGCCTCGGCGCTGGATACCGCCCACGCGCATGGCCTCGTGCACAGAGACGTCAAGCCGGCGAACATGCTGCTCGGCACCGTTGCGACCGGATCGGCGCCCGACCACGTCTACCTGTCAGACTTCGGGCTCAGCAAACTGTCCGTGTCCGCGATCAGCCTGACCGGCACCGGCCAGTTCCTCGGGACGATCGACTACATGTCGCCCGAGCAGGTCGAGGGCCGCGCGATCGACGGCCGGACGGACCTGTACGCCCTCGCCTGCGCGACTTTCGAGATGCTGACCGGCCGTCCGCCGTTCCAGCGTGACCAGGATCTAGCTGTCATGTGGGCGCAGGTATCCGCGCCCCCGCCGTCCGCGCGCCAGCTGCGGCCCGAGCTGGCGCCCGAGGTTGACCAGGTCATCGCGAAGGCGCTCGCCAAAAGCCCCGACGACAGGCACGCCAACTGCCTGGAGTTCGCCGCCGGCCTGGGCGCCGCCTGCGCGATCAGGCCAGGACAGAGCCAGGTCCCGCCGGCCACCGAACTGGCCGCTGCCGTTCCGCCGCAGCCCTCCGCGCATCCGCCGGTCAGCCCGCCCGCACCCGGGTTTGAGGCGACCATCACCGAGGCGGTCCGGCCGGTAAGCGGTGGCGTGGCCGCGGCCGCAGCCGGTCGCGCCGCGACCTCCGCCGACCAGTACCCACATGGTCCGCCGGGCCAATCCAACCGGCCATGGGAAGGCGCGGGCTACCAGCAGCGGCCGTACCAGCGCACGCCGCCGCGCCGGCGCAGCAGGGTCCTGCCGATCATGCTGAGCATCCTTGCCGTCGTCATCCTGGCCGGGATCGGCGCGCTCGTCCTGTACTCGCGCAGCAACGGCAGCCCGCAAACACCGCCGGCCGCGCCGGTCAGGGCGTCCAGCCCTGCGAGCCCGTCCCAGCAGGCCAGCCAATCTTCGCCACCCGTGCTGACCAGCCCGGATTCGGTGGTGACCGCGTACTATGACGCCGTCAACAAGCACGACTACGCCACCGCGTACCGGCTCAACAAGGCGGCGCATAACAAGTCATACCCGGCATTCAAGCAGGGATTCACCGGCACCCAGCGCGTCTATCTCACGATCACCCGCGTGTCCGGTGACGTGGTCAGCTTCGACCTCACCGCCGGCCAGACCGACGGCACGGTGAAGACCTACACGGGCACCTACACCGTTCGCAACGGCGAGATCGTGGTTGCGGACGTCCGCCAGATAAGCTAGACCGGCGCCTGGGCCCGGTTAGATATCGACGGTCGAGCCCGCTTCAAGCCGCGCGTAGCCGCCGGCATCGCCGCCGAGCAGTGCTCCGGCCAGGGAGCCGATCAGCGCGATCCCGTTGGCGTTCAGTATCTCGTCGTGGACCGCGTAGCTTATCCGCGGCCGGACCGCTCGCGCGTAGTCGAACACCTCAGCCGCCTTGAGCCAGGGCGCGCTGATCGGCAGCAGCAGGGTGTCGATCGGCTCGCCGGGGATCGTGAAGGCATCTCCGGGGTGGAAGAGCTTGTCATCGATGGCGAAACCGACGTTCGGCACGATCGGCAGATCCGGGTGGATGACGGCATGATCGCTGCCGTACACGCGGATATCGAATCCCGCGGCTGTGAACGCGTCGCCGTGCCCGACGGTGTGGACCCGCGCGCCGAAGTCGCCGAACTGCGCGGCGACGGAGCCGGTAGTCCACAGCTCAAGGGCGGGATCGGTTTTAAGCGCTGCCCTGACTTGCGCGCCGTCGAGATGATCGGCGTGTTCGTGCGTGATCAGGACGGCATTCGCGCCCGCCAGCAGGTCGTCTCCGCTCCAGATACCGGGGTCCATGACGATCCGCTGCCCATCGCGCTCAAGCCGGACACAGGAATGCCTGAGCTTCGTCATCCGCATTGCCGCTCCCCTCGTTCGCCACGACCCAGAACCTATCGCGATGCCATCCCGGTCAGCAGTTCATCGACCACGCGCCTGGCGTACCCGCGATCGGCCCGGTCATGACTCAGCCTCGGCCTGGCGAGGACTGCCCCGGTAAGCATGTCCACGGACGTCTCGATGTTCGTGCCCTCGCGCAGTTCGCCGGTGGCCACGCCGCGCCGCAGCACGGCCCTGAAGACATCGCGGCGCGGCTCAACGACGGTCTCCACGTACCGCTCGATCAGCCGCGGGTATTTCGCGCCCTCACCAAGCAGCAACGCGAACTGCCGCACCCGGCGCGGGTCGACCGATTCGCTGCGCATGGCGTCAAGCAGCGCCACCAGGTCGTCCCTGACCGACTCTCCCCTAGGCTCGGGCAGCGGAGCCTGCAGGGCCGCGAGCGCGTCGAGCAGCAGATCTTCCTTGCCCGGCCAGCGCCGGTAGATGGTCGCCTTCCCGACGCCGGCCCTGGCCGCGACCTTCTCGATGCACAGGCCCTCCGCTCCCGACTCGGCGAACATTTCAAGCGTCGCGTCGATGATCGCGCGGTCGGCTTGCTCGCTGCGCGGCCGCCCGCGGCGGGTGTGGTCCTGCGATGCCTGCACGGACGTCATTGCCTGCGCTAGTCCTCCACCATGACGGCGACCGGCGCATGACCGGCCGCGATACCGGTGGCCCGCCTCGCGGCGCGCAAGCCAGGCATCCAGATGGCGATGAGAATCGCACCGGTAGCCGCAATGACGGCGGAGACCACCGTAGTCACCTGCATCGCGTGGACGAAGGAGCGCCCGGCGAGCGCCATCAGGGGCGCTCCGCGCTGGCCGAGATGCCCTGCCACGGCCTCGGTCGCCGCAATCGACTGCGCCGCCGCCGCCCGGCTAGCCGCGGGCAGCGCGCCGAGACCAGGTCCCAGCCCGGCCCGGTAGGACCGCGCCAGGATCGAGCCGAGCACGGCGACGCCGAGTGCCACTGCGACCTGCCGGGACGTATTGGTGATCGCCGATCCAGCGCCGCCACGCTCGCGTGGTACCACCGACATAACCAACTCGGTAGCGGTCGGCATCACGATCCCCATGCCGGCGCCCTGCAGGAAGAAGATGCATTCAAGCGCCGCAATCGGCGTCATAGTCGTCAGCGCGTGGTAGCCGATCACGGCGCCGGTCACCACGGCGAGTCCACCCGCGGCGACCGATTTGGCCCCGAACCGCCTGACCAGGCTCGCGCTGCGGTTCGACGCGACCAGCTGGCCGAGTGCCACCGGCGTCGTGAGCAGGCCGGCGTGCATCGGGCTGTAGCCGCGCACGTTCTGCAGGTAAAAGCTCATGAAGAAGTACACGCCAGACATCGCGAAGAAGTTCAGCCCGATCGCCGCCGCAGCCGATGACAGCCGCGGGTCACGGAACAGCCGGACATCGAGCGAAGGATGCTCGGTCCTCGACTCGTGCACGCAGAATACCGTCAGCACGGCGATCCCTGCCGCAACCGGGCCGATGACGCCGGGCTCAAGCCACGATGCCGCGTCGCCGCCCCTGATAATTCCGTACACGAGCAGCACGAGCCCGGCGATGGATAGCAGCACGCCAAGGTGGTCCACCCGGCCGGGCGCAGGGCTCTTGGACTCGGGGACCAACAGGGCGATTGCGGTCACGCCGGCGGCCGTGAGCGGCACGTTGATCAGGAAGACCGATCCCCACCAGAAGTGATCGAGCAGCAGGCCCCCGGTCACCGGGCCGACCGCGATGGCGACTCCAACCGCCGAAGCCCAGATGCCGATGGCCTTCGGGCGCTCTTTCGGATCGAAGACGTTGGTGATAATCGAGAGAGTCTGCGGCATCACCGCGGCGCCGCCGAGGCCCATCGCCGCGCGGGCCCAGATCAGATCGGCAGGCGTCTGGGCATAGGAGGAGATGAGCGACGCCAGCCCGAACAGCGCCATGCCGATGATCAGCATCCGCTTGCGGCCGACCCGGTCGCCGATGACCCCGAACGTGAACAGCAGGCCAGCGAAAACCAGCGTGTACGAGTTGATCGCCCACTCGAGCTGGCTCTGCGTGGCGCCGAGGCCCACGGTAGGGTCGGCGATCGTCTTCAGGGCGACGTTCAGGACGGTGTTGTCGAGCACGATCGAGAACAGGCTGATGATCAGAACGCTCAGGACCACCCACTTGCGGCGGTCGGAAATCATCTGGACGGACCGCCTCACTCGGGTCATAGCCTGCTAATTACGATACGGAACGACATCGTATCGTAATCCAGCGGAGGCGGCCAGGAGGCCGCGCCACCGGGTGAGCACTTGCCCTACCACTGGAAGTCGTCGCATGTCATCATCGAATCGTCCGGGGACGCCAGCGTGGCGCCACGAGACTTGGAGGATCACGATGACCGCAGGTCAAGACGAGTCCGCTGCCGCGCAGCCGACAGCCACCGAAGCCGCGACTCCCGCGCGGACCGGCGATCACCAGATGCTTTACGGTGGCGGGGGCACGCGCCGGATCACCGTGCGCGACCTTGCCGCGGCGAAGGCGCGGGCCGAGAAGTGGCCCATGCTCACCGCCTACGACGCCCTCACCGCCGGGGTGTTCGACGACGCCGGGATCCCTGTCCTGCTCGTCGGGGACTCGGCGGCCATGGTCGTGTACGGCCACGACAGCACGATTCCCGTGACAGTCGACGACCTCATCCCGCTGACAGCCGCGGTCGTGCGCGGCAGCAGGCGGGCGATGGTCGTCGCCGACTTGCCGTTCGGTTCCTATCAGGTCTCCGTCGAGACCGCCATGCGGACTGCGGTCAGGTTCCTCAAGGAGACCGGCGCACACGCGGTCAAGCTCGAGGGCGGCCACCGGGTGCTCAAAAGCGTCGAGGAACTCGTCGCAGCGGGCATCCCGGTGATGGCGCACCTCGGCCTGACGCCGCAGTCGGTGAACGCGTTCGGCGGCTACCGGGTACAGGGCCGCGGCGAGGAGGGCGAACGGCTGATGCAGGATGCCAAGGCGCTGCAGACTGCGGGGGCGTTCGCCGTGGTGCTCGAGTGCGTGCCCGCCGAACTGGCCGCCCGGGTTACGCGGGCGCTGGCGATACCCACGATCGGCATCGGGGCCGGGCCGGACTGTGACGCCCAGGTCCTGGTCTGGCAGGACATGGCCGGCCTGAGCCCGCGGACACCGAAGTTCGCCAAGCGCTATGCGGACGTGGCCGGCCTGCTCGGTCAGGCCGCCAGGGCGTTCGGCGACGAGGTCGTCGCCGGGGCGTACCCCACAGCGGAGTACAGCTACCGCTGAAACCGCCTGAATCGACCTGGGATGGGCTGCCGGTCGCCGCGGACGAGCCGCACGGCGCGGCGATCGTGGTGCGCCGGCCGAAAGCCAACGGTGGCTGGGAGTACCTGCTGCTGCACCGTGCGCACCGTGGTCCGGCTTATGCGGGCGACTGGGCGTGGACGCCGCCGTCTGGCGCCCGGCTGCCCGGCGAGCCGGTGCTCGCCGGCGCGCTCCGCGAGCTGACGGAGGAGGCGGGGATCACATCGGCCGAGCCGGTGCCGGTTGACATGTCCGGCCCGTGGGCGATCTTCCTCGCCGAGGTTCCCGCCCAGACTCAGGTCCACCTCGATGCCGAGCACGACAGGTTCGGCTGGGTCCCGGCGGCGGAGGCACTGGCCAGGTGCAGGCCGGCCACCGTGGCGGCCAGCGTCGCGGCAGCAGCTGCGGTGCCGCGGCACGATGTCGCATTCCGGCCGCTGACCCGCGCTGACCTGCCGGACATGATCGCGTGGCAGCGGGCGCCGCACGCGGCGCGCTGGTTCTCCGGCCAGCTCGACCTCGCCGGGGCCGAGCGGAAGTATGGTCCGAGGATCGACGGCAGCACGCAGGTAAGGGTTCATGTGGTCCTCGTCCGCGGCCAGCCGTCCGGGTTCATGCAGCACTATCCCGTCGCCGATCTCGCACCGGGCGACCAAGGCACCGCCGGAATCGACTTCGGGATCGGCGTCGCCGGACTCACCGGCAACGGGCTGGCCCCGCAGCTGATCTGGGCATATCTCGGCACGGTCGTGGCGCCGCGCTGGCCGGGACTGAAGGCGGTCGTCGCCAGCCCCGACGCCGAGAACACCCGTTCGATCCGGGCGCTGGCGAAAGCCGGCTTCACCGCGGCGGCTGAGACTGTTGCCGCCGCCAGTTCCGCCAGGCCGGAACGGTCCGAGCTGCTGTACGTGCTGGACCGGCTGCACATGCTCGGCCCCGGCCCCGGCCCCGCAGGCTGAACTCAGCTCGTCAGCTTGGGCAGCACGTCGCGACCGAATGCCTCAATCCATTCGGTCTGGTTCCGTCCGACGTTGTGCAGGTACACGCGGTCGAAGCCGAGGTCCAGGTACCGCTGGATGTCGGCCCGGTGGGCGTCAAGGTCGGAGGTGATGAGCATCCGGCCGTCGAAATCCTCGGGCCGCACCAGTCGCGCCATCTGCTCGAAGTCGAACGGCGAGCGGATGTCCTGCTTCGGGAATTTCATTCCGCCGTTCGGCCACTCTTTGACCGCGTTGGCAAGGGCCTCTTCGTCGGTAGGGGCCCACGACAGGTGCAGCTGCAGGATCTTGACCTGCGAGCCCGGATCGCGGCCAGCCTCCTTGGCGCCCGCGTCGAATCGGTCAAGCAGGCGGGAGCACTTATCCTCGGGCGCACCTGGGGTGATGATTCCGTCGGTGAGCTGACCCGCGCGCTTAGCGGTCAGCGGGCCCGCGGTGGCAATGTAGATCGGCGGCGGGCTGTCGGGCATTGTCCACAGCCGGACTGTCTCCATCCGGTAGTACGTGCCCCGGTGCTTTACGTCCTTGCCGGTGAACAGCTTCTTGATCAGCTCGACGGCCTCCCACATCCGTTCGAGCCGTTCCGGTGGCTCCGGCCAGTATCCGGCGGTGACGTGCTCATTCAGCGCCTCACCTGATCCCAGTCCTAGCCAGTGCCGCTCTGGGTACATGGCCGCCAGTGTCGCCGAGGCCTGCGCGACGATCGCTGGATGGAACCTGAACGACGGGCAGGTCACACCCGGACCCAGATCGCATCTGGTCCGCTCGCCCATCGAGGTCAGCACGTTCCAGACGAACGGAGCCTGGCCCTGCTGTGGCACCCACGGCTGGAAGTGATCAGCGGCCATCACGCCGCGGAATCCGGCCGCCTCCGC
>DASWGE010000115.1:0-1762 GCA_036393895.1 Streptosporangiaceae bacterium
GGATGTCGACACCCTCGTCCGGCACCGGCTCCCAGTCGTCATGATCTGCGGCAACAACGGCATCTGGGGGCTGGAGAAGCACCCTATGCAGGCGCTCTACGGCTACGACGTCGCCGCCGACCTGCAGCCACAGTGCCGGTACGACCAGGTGGTCGCGGCGCTGGGCGGGGCAGGCGAGCTCGTCACCAGGCCGGAGGAAATCGGACCCGCGCTGCGCCGGGCGTTCAGCGCGGACGTGCCTTACCTGGTCAACGTCGTCACCGATCCGCAGGTTGCCTATCCCCGGTCAACCACGGGAGTCTGAGGCCAGATGCCGGCGACGGGCTAGCGGCCCTCAGGAGGCGCCGGACCTCAGCCAGCGCCGCGCCGGACCCCGCGCAGGAAACGGTCCCGGTCGACGAGCATCCGCTCCGCCGTTCCCGCGCCGATCACGGTCTCGTCGCCCGTCCCTGGCCCGTACGCGATGAAGTTGAAGAAGAACCTGCGCCCCTCGATCCCGGCTAGCTCGGCCTCGACCTCGATCGGCGCGCCGATCGGGCTCGCCCGCTTGTGCTCGAGCGAGACCGCGGTGCCCACCGTCGTCTGGCCCTCCTCCAGTTGCGGCGCGACGGCTGCGACGCACGCTGCCTCCGCCAGCGCGAGCAGCCTGGGCGTGCCGAGGACCGGCACATCGCCGCTGCCGAGTGCCTGCGCCGTGTCCGCGTCGGTGACCTCGGCCGTGATGGTCGCCCGCAGCCGGGCTGGTGGCGCGCTCATTCGATGACGGCGATCAGGTCGCCCTCCTGGATGACGTCACCCTCGGCCACCGCCAGCCTCGAGATCGTGCCGGCTCCCTCAGCGAGCACCGGGATCTCCATTTTCATCGACTCGAGAATCACCACCGTGTCGCCGTCGGCGACGGTGTCTCCCTCGGCGGCGACGACCTTCCATACGTTCGCGACCATCTCAGCGCGGATCTCGGTCACGCGCACCTCCCATCTCCGCTGCTGCCAGGTAAAGGGCGCAGTCGGCTTACTACCGATGTGTCATAGTCTCCGGTGGCGAACTCCCTGCTGGCCAGCAACTCGGCATGGAACGCCAGATTGGTCTTCGGCCCCGTCACCACGAAATCGGCGAGTGCCGCCCTGGTTCTGGCCAGCGCCTCCTCCCGATCGACCCCACTGACGATCAGCTTGGCCAGCAGCGGGTCGTAATGCGGCGTGACGACGTTCCCAGCGGCATAACCCGCGTCGACCCGCACCCCGGCTCCGGCCGGCTCCTGCCACTGGCTGATGACGCCAGGGCTGGGCAGGAACCTGACCGAATCCTCGGCATAGACCCGAAGCTCGAGCGCATGACCAGCTGGCTTAACCGACCCCACGTCGAAACTCACGTCCGCGCCGTCGGCGATGAGCAGCTGCTGCTCAACCAGATCGATTCCGGTGACCATCTCGGTTATGGGGTGCTCGACCTGGAGCCTGGTGTTCATCTCGAGGAACACGAACTCGCCGGTCTGGCGGTCCACCAGGCACTCGACGGTGCCGGCACCGCGGTAGCCGACCGCTTCGCCGGCCTGGATGGCAGCGGCCATCATCCGCTGCCTGAGCTTGTCGCCCACGCCAGGCGACGGGGTCTCCTCAGCGAGCTTCTGGTGCCGTCGCTGCGCTGAGCAGTCGCGCTCGCCGAGGGCGATCACCCGGCCATCGGCCAGCCCCAGGATCTGGACCTCGACATGGCGGGCGCTGGCGATAAAGCGCTCGATCAGGATGGACGGGTTTCCGAA
>DASWGE010000116.1:0-6710 GCA_036393895.1 Streptosporangiaceae bacterium
CGACCGGCGGGACGTCGGTCAGCTTGCTGTTCGCGATCAGCGGGCCGGCTGCGTAACACAGCGCCACGAAGAGGACCTCGGCGACCGACCTCGCGGCACCGCCGCCGGCGCTCGAGCCGACCAGGTGCGGGCCGGCTAGCAAGGCAACGCCACCCAGGCCGATCAGCAGTCCCGCCCACCTGACCGGGCTGAGCCGGTCGCCGCCCCGGACGAACAGGCTCAGCACCGCGATGATGATCGGCACCGAGGCGACCAGCAGGCCGGTCAGGGAACTGCTAATTCCGCGTTCCGCCTCAGACAGCGCGTACCACGGCAGGATGATCTCGACCAGCGCGAACAGCGCCAGCCAGGGCCAGACAGGCTTGATCGACGCGAGCTGCCCGCGCCGCAACGCGATCGGCAGCAGCAGCGCGGCGCCAATTCCGACCCGGGCGAGCACGAGGACGGGAACTGACACGCCGCCGACCGCGACCTTAATGAGGAGGTACGGCAGGCCCCAGATCACGCTCATAGCCACGAACATGACCCACCCTCGACGGCTCACCTGCCCGCTCCCTTCTGTCGTCCCCCAACTCATAGTCGCTCGCCGCGTGGGATATTCCGCGGGGGTTCCGGGGGTCGCCCCCCGGGCCAGCACAGCGCGCCCGCGGACGCGGATACGCTCGCAGGAACTGCAGAATTATGCGCTACCGATCCTCTGGAGTATCTGTTGCACGACGGCCGGGCTGCCGGACGGGCGGGGGAGACCGCGGGAGCGGACCGCTCGCCAGCCCAGCGCGTCCAGCCCGGCCCCAACGGCAGTCAAAGCGCAGCCAGTCCGGCGGAGCAGCATGCCCGGGCCGCCACCCAAGCGCCCGGCCCGGCTGCGGCGCACCAGCCCAGCCGGAGCGCCGCAAGGCCCGGCCGACCTACCGCCGGATGGCCGGGACTGAGCGGCCGGTGGTCGCTCCCGGCAGCATTCGCGGCCGGCCTGGCACTCGCCGGCGCATTCCCGCCTGTCGGGTTCTGGCCACTGGCCGCCGTCGGCCCCGCGCTGCTGATTCTGGCCGTCTGGGGAAAGCGCCCCCTGGTCACATTCGCGCTCGCTCTCACATGCGGCCTCGTGTTCTTCGTTGCGCTACTGTCCTGGCTTGTCAATGTGGCCTGGTATGCCTGGATGACGCTTTCCGTGGTTGAAGCGCTCATCTTCGCAATCCTGGCGCTCGCGCTGCGGCCGCTGCTTCGGCTGCGCTACTGGCCGCTCGCGGTGGGCGGGTGGTGGGTGACGTTCGAGGCGGTGCACGACCGGTTTCCTTTTGGGTTCCCGTGGGGCAGGCTGGCGATGAGCCAGGCGGCCGCGCCGACGGCAGGTTGGACGGCGATCGGCGGGCCGCCGCTGCTGACGTTCCTGCTGGCGCTGGCCGGAGCGTGCCTGGCCTGCCTCGTGATTTCGCTGCCAGCCATGATCAAGGCGGGCTGGCGCCGGGCGACTGCGGCGACGGTCTTGGCCGGCCTCATCACCGGACTGGCGCTGGCCGGGAACCTGGTGTGGTCGGCGCCGTCCGGGCCGGGACCGACGACGGTCGTCGCGACGGTGCAGGGAGACGTGCCGCACGCGCGGAACCTGCCCAACCTGCTGCGCGCCAGCACGGTCACGGCTAATCACGCGGCGGCGACGATCGCGCTGGCGCAGCAGGTCAGGGCCGGGCGGCGGCCAGCGCCGGCGATGGTGATCTGGCCGGAGAACTCCACCGACATCGATCCCAGCCGGTCAATGAGCACCTACGCCAGCATCGCTGCCGCCGTGGCCGCCATCGGCCGGCCGGTCCTGGTCGGGGCGGTGCTCGACGAGCCGCTGCGCAACGCTGGGCAGCTCTGGCAGCCCCGCGCCGGGCCAACCCAGGTGTACATCAAACGGCAGCTCGTCCCGTTCGGCGAAGTGATTCCGCTACGCGGCCTGCTCGACAAGTTCACCTCGCTCCCCTCGCTCCAGCCGCGCAACTTCACGCCCGGGCACCGCGCCGTGGTCTTTCACGTCGGGCGGATCAGACTCGGCGACGTCATCTGCTACGAGGTGGGGTTCGACAACCTGGTCCGATCCGAGGTGACAGCCGGCGCCAACCTGCTAGCTGTCCAGACCAATGACGCGGACTTCGAGCTCGACGGCCAACTCGGCGAGAGCCTCCAGCAGCTGGCGATGGCCCGCATCGACGCGATCACGACCGGCCGCGCGATAGCCGTGGCTTCCACGACCGGGCTCAGCGCGATCATCTCGCCCGATGGCTCGATCCTGACCAGGAGCGGCACGTGGCAGCGGGCCGTCCTCGATGCACGCGTCCCGCTGCGGACCGGCATGACCCCCGCAGTCCTCGCGGGAGGCTGGCCAGAGCGCGGGATAGTCGCGGCGACGCTGCTCAGCCTGGCGTGGGCGCTCGCGGCCGGCCGACGGCGCAGCCGGTCGCTTGCCTGGAAGCGGCCTAGCGTGCCAGGTTGACGTGCATGGCTACTCGTGCCGTACATATCGTCATCGATGCCGCTGACCCGGCACGGCTGGCTGCGTTCTGGGCGGCCGCGCTGGGCTGGGAAGTAGCCGCAGCCGAGCCGGATGAGGTTGTCGTCGATCCAGCCGGGGCCGTGTATCCGAGCCTGGAAGCGCTGCCGCTGGTTTTCGTGCCTGTCGGGGATCCGAAGACCGCCAAGAACCGCGTGCACCTGGATCTGGCGACCATATCCGACGAGCATCAGGCTACGGAGATAGAGCGACTGCTAGCGCTCGGGGCCACGCGGGCCGACATCGGCCAGGGCGAGGTGCTCTGGGAGGTTCTCGCCGATCCGGAGGGGAACGAGTTCTGTGTGCTTGAGCCGAGGGAGGTTTACCTTGACGCCAAGCCGATTGCCGCCGTCGTGACCGATAGCGCCGACCCCGAGGCGAACGCGAGGTTCTGGGCTATTGCCGCTGGCTGGGAGCTGCTCAGCTCGGACCCCGACTTCGCGTCGCTGCGGGCACCCGGGGGCAGCGGCCCCTACCTTGAGCTGCTGCGAAATACTGGCGCTAAGACTGTCAAGAACCGCATCCACGTCGACGTCGCGCCTCCGCGCGAGGGTGACACGCAGGCCGAGGCGCGCCGGCTTCAGGCAGCGGGGGCAGTTCCTGCCGATGTCGGCCAGGGCGATGCGACCTGGGTCGTGCTCGCCGATCCCGAGGGCAATGAATTCTGCGTGTTGTCACCACGATGAGCAAGCAGTCCCGCGGCCAGGAGCGCGGCTCACCGTCGGCCGAGTTTCCGCCGCCGGCGATCGGAACTCCGCTGGCCGCCGACCAACCCTCCCTCGGGGACGATCACCTCCGGCAGGGAAGCGATCAGCCCCAGAAGGGAGCGCGGCGCCGCCTGGGCAGGTTCATCGCACGCGTATTCTCCCGGCCGGTGCACTACGCGGCTCTGCTCGCCGGCGCGCTGCCCGTGCTGGCGTTTGGCTCATTGAACTTGGAATTCCTGGCTTGGTTCGGCCTCGTGCCCGGGCTGCTGCTGATGCGCGCGGCTCCGACCTGGCGCGAGGCAGCCGTTCGCGGCTGGTGGTTCGGCGCGGGATACCTGCTGATGGCGCTGTACTGGCTTTCCCCGAATCTCGGGCCAGCCCTACTGCTCGTCGTGATCGTGCTCGGCGCTCCCTGGGCGGGTGTCGGCGCCGCCGCGTGGTTCCTGCTCCGCGGCAAGGCCGATGCCGCATCCGGCACTGGCCGGACCTCCGCGGCCTGGCGGCTGCCTGGCCCACCCGGACCACGTCCGCGCCAGGCCCTGGCGGCCCTCATGGTTATCCCGAGCTGCTGGGTAGTAATCGACTGGATCCGGTCGTGGCAGGGAATCGGCGGCCCTTGGGCCGTCTTCGGCGCGAGCCAGTGGCAGCATCCCGTAGTGCTGGCGCTGGCGGCCGTCGGCGGCGTCTGGCTGGTCAGCTTCGTGCTGGTGGCCGCGAATACCGGGATCGTCATTGCGCTGACGGCCGCGCGATTTTCCGGACGGACACTCGGCGCGGCCGGAGCGTTGCTGGCGGTCGCCGCTGGATTTGCCGCGTTCTCGCTCACGGCCGCCGAGCACTCTGTTGCCCCTGCCGGGCACGTTACCCTCGCGCTCGTCCAGCCTGGCCTGGAGAACGGACCGCAGCGCAGGCTCGCCGAGGAGGTCAGGCTGACGACCAGCGGACCAGGTGCTGACCTGGTCGTCTGGGCCGAGAGCAGCGTCGGCTACAACCTGTATGCCGATCATGGCATCCTGCACAGGCTCCAGCGCCTGTCATCGTCGATCAGGATCCGGCTGCTGGTCAGCCAGGATGCGGTGAGCCCGACCGGGGCGAAGTCCAAAGTGGCCGCAGTCATCGGGCCAGGCGGGATCGAGGAGACGTATACCAAGACCAGGCTCGTGCCCTTCGGCGAGTACATCCCGTTCCGGTCCGCGCTGGGATGGCTGTCGAGCATCAGCCGGGCGGCGCCCCAGAATATGATCACCGGTAATGGCGCGCGCGTGCTGCATGCGGTTCTGCCCGACGGGCGCCGCCTCAATTTCGGGATCCTGATCTGCTTCGAATCCTCCTTCCCCGACATGTCACGAGTCGATGCCAGCCGGGGCGCGCAGGTGCTGATCTATCAGACCTCCGACTCGACATTCCAGGGCAGCTGGGCACCGGAGCAACACGCGTCACTGGCGGCGGTGCGTGCGGCCGAGACTGGCCGGCCTGCCGTCCAGGCCGCGCTAACCGGGGATTCCGCGGCCTTCGACGCACGGGGCAGGCTGCTTGCCTGGGCAAGCACCACTGACCGCGGCGTCCTGCGCGTGACGCTCGCGCTCCCGCCTTCGGCCGTCAGAACGCCCTTCGACCGGCTCGGCGACTATGTGCCGTTGTTCGCGATTGCCGTGGTGACAATCGCTATCGCGAGCGCGATCATGACAAAGGGCCGGTCCCGCCGATCTGCGGACCTGGACTGAGCACTTCAACCCCGAAGGCATACTGAGGAAGCGACCAGGGTACCCGCGCGGTGGCATCGCAAAGAATCCGGTCCGGTGGGAGGGCGGCGTGCTGCACGAGAGCCGATCAAGGCGGCGCAGGCTGGCGCCGTTCGTAGTGGTCTGCGCGGCTGGCGTGCTCGCCGCCGCGTGCACGTCGTCGTCCGGCACGTCTGGCAGCGGTCCAGGCAGCACGTCGGGCAAGAGCTCGCCATCGGCCAGCCCCGCTCCACTCAGCTTCACCCCGGCAAGCGGAGCCACAGGTGCGGACCCAAGCAAGGGCATCACCGTCACGGCAGCCAAAGCCGCGATCAAGTCGGTCACGGTCACCGGCAGCGGGCTCACCGGCGACAGGGCTGTGACCGGCACGTTCAACAGCTCCCGTACCTCCTGGCACAGCAACTGGACGCTACCGGTGGCCGAGACGCTGACCGTCACAGCGGTCGCTGCCGGCTCCGGTGGGCACCAAGTCACGCAGACCAGCACTTTCAAGACGCTCGATCCACCGCAGACCTTCACCACCCATATCTTCGAGGGCTATAAGCAGCAGTACGGCGTGGGGATGCCGATCATGCTGACCTTCAGCCAGCCAATCAAGAACCGGGCAGCCGTCGAGCGGTCGCTGTCGATCACCACCTCCAAGCCCGTGGTCGGCGCCTGGTACTGGGATAACAGCCAGACCCTCGCCTTCCGCCCGCGTGATTACTGGCCCGCCCACACCACGGTCAGCTTCGTGGGCCATCTCGATGGCGTGAAGGCCGCGCCGGGCCTTTACGGGATGCACACGCTCACCCAGCAGTTCAGCATCGGCAGGTCGCTGATCGTCGTTGCGAGCGCGGCCAAGCACCACATGAAGCTGTACCGAGACGGCAAGCTGTTCGCGCGATGGCCGATCAGCACCGGGCGGCCTGGTAAGGACACACCGAACGGAACGTACCTGACGATCGAGAAGGGCAACCCGGTCCTGATGAAGGGTCCCGGCTACCGGATCGAGGTGCCGTGGTCGGTGCGATTCACCTGGACCGGCGACTACCTGCACGATGCCTACTGGTCGGTCGGGCAGCAGGGCTTCGTCAACGTGAGCCATGGCTGCGTCAACATGCGGCCGGCTGACGCGAAGTTCTATTACAAGATGGAGGTGCCGGGAGACCCGGTCACGGTCACCGGCAGCCCCAAGCCCGGCACCTGGGACAACGGCTGGACCCATTGGTTCCTCACTTGGCCGCAGATCCTCAACGGGAGTGCGCTGCACCAGGCGGTGATGGCAGGGCCCAACGGGAGCACGTTCGTTGACCCGGCCACCCTCGCGGCGTCAACGGCCACCGCGCCGCTGGGCACGTCCACCCCGAGGAATTCGCGGGCCGGCTAGCTCAGTCGCCGGGGTCCCGGACACGGTGTCGTGACGTGCATCACGTTTCCTGGGACGAGGATGCCCTGCTGTCACTGCGGCGTTACACACTGTAACCCCCGCCGGGAAGGCGTCCGGACCCCACCGGATCACGCGCTTCCCGCTTAACAAGGCCGGCTCGCCAGGTGCGCACCCCCGTGTATCCAGGCAGCCGCCAGCGCTGGATCAGCGAGGCGTGCGTTGACGCGCGCCGAACTGCCGGCCGGCGAACGTCCGGCGGCGAGAGCACCGCTTCCTAAGCACCTCAGGGACCGGGCGGCGGCGGGTCAGCACGGAAGGAATGCGATGACCCGCATCCCCCGCATGATCGACTACGTCGATAA
>DASWGE010000117.1:0-5667 GCA_036393895.1 Streptosporangiaceae bacterium
GCCGACCAGGCCGAGCGTCTCCCCGGCCTTGATCTCGATGCTGACGTCGTCGACGGCGTGCACCCGCCCGACCTCGCGCTGGAACACAATCCCGCGCTTGATCGGGAAGTACTTCTTCAGGTGGTCGACCCGCAGCAGCACGTCGTTTGGCGCGCTGAGCCCGGCGATCAGCGGTCTGGTCCCTGGGGGACTGGCGTTCCAACCGGGTTCGGCGCCGGAACCTCGGCAGAGCACGCCAGTGCGATCGGGTACAGCACCTCGGCCAGGTCGTCGGCGAATCCCTGGTCGGGCCAGGGCCGGGCGGCCGCCGCATCGGTCGTGGCCTCGATCGCCGCGCGGAGGGCGGCGCCGGAAGACGTCGGCGTCCCGTCGCTGTCGATCAACCGGCGCGCGGCTAGCCTGGCGGCCGCCTCGGCCCACTGCTCGTCGGTCCACCCGCGCAGCGGCTGGATCGTCTCGCGCGGCAGATCAAATCCAGCACGGAGCACGTTCGATTCGCAGCCGTCGACGTCCGCGGCCAGCAGCGTCGCAAAGTGACCATCGCCCCTGTGCTCGCGGAGCACGGTCGCGGCCTGCCAGAGCCGTGCCACGGGGCCGGCCGGCACGGGCAGGGCCGCGTTGGCCCCGGCGAGCACGCGGCCCGAGCAGTCCAGACCGTCGGCAGCCGCTGCGAGCATGTCGGCGGCGCGCCCAGCGGCGTCGGTGAGGTCGCCGAGCAGGCGGTTCAGGGCTGCGACGGCACCGGCCTCGCGTGCCGCCAGCGCCTGATCGGGCGTGATCAGGTCCCAGACGGCCGGCAGCGCCCGGCTCACCATCTGCGGGGCGAATGTGTAGAAGGACGCCGTAACCGGCGCGGCCGTCACCCGCCCGAGCGGAGCGGACCGGCCAGCGAAGTAGCCGCGCCAGAAACCGCGCACCCCGGCGGCCTCGAATGCCGCCCTGGCCTCGGCAGCGAAATACGTCACGGCATGTATGGGTTCAAACAGCGTCCACATCCGCCGGGCGACCTGGCTAGCGCTCATCGCGGCTCCCGTCTGCGCAGCGTCGGGTATCCCGGTCCGACATTAAGTGCATCACTCCCAATGCGGGAAGGCCGGCCAGGCAAATCAGGCGGCTGCTCCGACGATCCGGCAGGGTCGTTTGCGGGCCGGGAACGATTTACGGCACAATGATGTTGTGAAAAACATGGGCCAGTCGGATGCGGGGCGCGCCGCAGCGAAGGACTCGGCTTCCCGCACGCACGCGGGCGCCGAGCAGAGCACGCGCGCGCGCGTTGCCCGGCTGATCATGGAGAACGGCCCGGTGACCGCGGCGGCGCTCGGGACGACGCTTGGGCTGACCCCGGCAGCGGTCCGGCGCCATCTCGATCACCTGCTGAAGGACGGGATGATCCAGACTAGGGTCGCCAGGGTTTACGGCAACCGCGGGCGCGGCAGGCCAGCCAAGATGTTCGCGATCACCGATGCCGGCCGCAGCGCCTTCGAGCACGCCTATGACGACCTGGCAGCCAGCGCGCTCCGCTTCCTGGCCGAACGAGCCGGCCCTGAAGCCGTCGCCGAGTTTGCCCGCCGTCAGGTCGCCGAGCTCGAGCGAAGGTACCAGCCGGTTGTGGCGTCCGCGCCGCTGGCCGATAGGGTCAGGGTGCTCGCCGAGGCGCTCTCAGTGGACGGTTATGCGGCTTCGGCAAGCGCCGGGGCTGGGCTGGCCGCCGGAGAGCAGCTCTGCCAGCACCACTGCCCGGTGGCGCACGTCGCCGCCGAGTACCCGCAGCTCTGCGAGGCCGAGACCGAGGCGTTCGCTCGCCTGCTCGGCACGCCGGTGCAGCGCCTGGCCACGATCGCGCACGGCGATGGCATCTGCACCACCCATGTGACGGCCCCATCGCTGCGGGACGGTGCCGCGAGCACCCACGGCCGCCGGAACGCCGCCGCCAGCTCCGCAACCGCACGTACCGCAACCGCACGTAACGTAACCACAGATAACACCGCAACCGAGGTCGGAGGCCTGTCCGCATGACCACTATCGCCCGCCCAGAACTCGAAGGTCTTGACCGGTACAAGTTCGGCTGGGCCGACTCGGACGCGGCAGGCGCGATTGCGCGCCGCGGCCTGTCCGAGGAGGTCGTCCGCGATATCTCGGCGAAGAAGGACGAGCCGGAGTGGATGCTCAAGCTCCGGCTGCGCGGCCTGGAGCTGTTCCGCCGCAAGCCCATGCCGGCCTGGGGCTCGGACCTGTCCGGGATCGACTTCGAGAACATCAAGTACTTCGTCCGCTCCACCGAGAAGCAGGCCGCCAGCTGGGATGACCTGCCGGCCGACATCAAGAACACCTACGACAAGCTCGGCATCCCCGAGGCCGAGAAGCAGCGCCTGATCGCCGGCGTCGCGGCCCAGTACGAGAGCGAGGTCGTCTACCACAAGATCCGCGAGGACCTGGAGGAAAAGGGCGTCATCTTCAAGGACACCGACACGGCGCTGCGGGAGCACCCGGAGCTGTTCCGGGAGTACTTCGCCACGGTGATCCCGGTCGGGGACAACAAGTTCGCTTCCCTCAACACGGCGGTGTGGAGCGGCGGGTCCTTCATCTATGTGCCGAAGGGCGTGCACGTGGAGATCCCGCTGCAGGCCTACTTCCGGATCAACACCGAGAACATGGGCCAGTTCGAGCGGACGCTGATCATCGTCGACGAGGGCGCTTACGTCCACTACGTGGAGGGCTGCACCGCGCCGGTCTACTCCTCCGACTCGCTGCACTCCGCGGTGGTGGAGATCATCGTGAAGAAGGGCGCCCGCGCCCGGTACACCACGATCCAGAACTGGTCGAACAACGTCTACAACCTGGTCACCAAGCGCGCCGTCGCCCAGGCCGGCGCGACCATGGAGTGGATCGACGGGAACATCGGCTCCAAGGTGACGATGAAGTACCCGAGCATCTACCTGATGGGCGAGCACGCCCGCGGCGAGACACTGTCGGTCGCGTTCGCCGGCCAGGGCCAGCACCAGGACGCCGGCGCCAAGATGGTGCACATGGCGCCGAACACGTCATCGGCCATCGTGTCCAAGTCGGTCGCCCGGGCCGGCGGCCGTACCTCCTACCGCGGCCTGGTCCAGGTCGCCGACGGCGCCGAGCACTCCAAGTCGACGGTCAAGTGCGACGCACTGCTGGTGGACGCGATCAGCCGGTCCGACACCTACCCCTACGTGGACGTCCGCGAGGACGACGTGGAGATGGGCCACGAGGCGACGGTATCGAAGATCTCCGGCGACCAGCTGTTCTACCTGATGAGCCGCGGCATGACCGAAGACGAGGCGATGGCCACGATCGTCCGCGGCTTCGTCGAGCCGATCGCCCGCGAGCTGCCGATGGAATACGCGCTCGAGCTGAACCGGCTGATCGAGCTGCAGATGGAAGGAGCGGTCGGCTAATGAGCGGGCTCGCAGGGGCCGTCGAGACCGCCGGCCCCGTCTCCCGGCTGCACGCCCAGGAGTCGTTCGATCCCGGCGACTTCGCCGTGCCGACGGGAAGGGAAGAAGAGTGGCGGTTCACGCCGCTGCGACGGCTGCGCGGGCTGCATAGCGACGCGCCGCTTGACGGCAAGGTGGGGCTCGCCGTCGATGCCGAGCACGAGATCACCGTTGAGCTGGCGCAACACGGTGATCCTCGACTCGGCACCGCCTACGTACCGTCCGATCGGGTGAGTGCTCGGGCATTTGCTGCGTTCACCGAGGCAACGATCGTTTCCGTCCCGGTCGGCTTCGCTGCGTCGCGGCCTGCCGTCGTCTCCGTTCGCGGTGATGACCCGACTGTGGGGGCGGCCGGGCATCTTCTCATCCACCTCGCGCCGAACTCATCGGCCGTTGTAGTGCTGGATTATGCGGGATCGGCAACATATGCGGACAATGTCGAGTTCGTCGTCGGGGAGGGAGCGTCGCTCAGTGTCGTCAGCATGCAGGACTGGGCGGATGACTCGGTGCACTTGTCGCATCAGCATGCGCTGGTGGGCAAGGACGCGACGATCGCGCATACGACGGTCACACTAGGTGGGAGCGTCGTGCGGATATCGCCATCGGTCAGGTATGCGGGTCCGGGCGGAGATGCGGAGCTGCGCGGGCTGTATTTCGCCGACGCTGGGCAGCATCTCGAGCACCGGCTTCTAGTCGATCACGCCGAGCCGAACTGCCGTAGCCGGGTCACCTACAAGGGGGCGCTGCAAGGCAAGGAGGCGCACACGGTCTGGATCGGCGACGTGATCATCCGGCCTGAGGCGGTCGGAACGGACAGCTACGAGAGCAACAGGAACCTCGTGCTGACCGACGGCACGCGAGTCGACTCGGTGCCTAACCTGGAGATCCTGACCGGAGAGGTCACCAGGGCCGGCCACGCGAGCACCAGCGGCCGGCTGGAGGACGAGCACCTGTTCTACCTGATGGCGCGCGGCATCGGATTCAGCGAGGCACGGCGCTTGGTGATCAGGGGCTACTTCGGCGAGCTGATCAAGCAGATCAAGATTCCCGAGCTCCGCGAGCGGATCGCTGCGGCGATCGAGGCCGAGCTTGAGAAGGGCATGGCATGACCGATTTTGCCCGGGCCTGCGCCCTGGATGAGATACCCGAGCCGGGCACGCTCGGGGTCGAGCTGAACGGCACTCCGCTCGTGATCGTCAGGGCCGAGGGCGAGGTGTTCGCGCTCGACGAGTTCTGCACCCACGAGGATGTCTCGCTCGCCGATGGCGAGGTCTACGACCGCACGCTCGAGTGCTGGCTGCACGGCTCATGCTTCGACCTGCGGTCCGGCAAGCCGACCAGCCCTCCGGCCATCAAGCCCCTCAACACCTACCCGGTGCGGATCGACGGCAACGACGTGTACGTGGCCGTCGCCGCGAATTAATAGGAGAGACATGTCCACCCTTGAGATCCGCGACCTGCACGTCAGCGTCACCGGTCAGGCCGGCGAGAGCCAGGAGATCCTGCGCGGCGTCGACCTGACCGTCGCGGCAGGGCAGACCCACGCGATCATGGGCCCGAACGGATCGGGAAAGTCCACTCTGGCCTACTCGATCGCCGGCCACCCGAAGTACCAGGTGACCAGCGGATCGGTCACCCTGGACGGTGAGAACGTGCTGGCGATGAGCGTGGACGCCAGGGCCAGGGCCGGCCTCTTCCTCGCCATGCAGTATCCGGTCGAGGTACCAGGCGTGACGGTGTCGAATTTCCTGCGCACCGCCGTTACCGCGGTCAGGGGCGAGGCGCCGCGGGTACGCGACTTCCTCAAGGAAATGAACGCCGCGATGAAGGACCTGTCCATTGACACGGTCTTCGCCCAGCGCAATCTCAACGAGGGATTTTCTGGCGGGGAGAAGAAGCGGCACGAGATACTCCAGCTCAGGCTGCTCAACCCGAAGATCGCAATCCTCGACGAGACCGACTCCGGCCTGGATATCGACGCGCTGAAGGTGGTCGCGGCAGGGGTCAACGCCTATGGCGAGCAACCTGACCACGGCGTGCTGCTGATCACCCACTACACCAGGATCTTGCGCTACGTCAGGCCTGACTTCGTGCATGTCTTCGTCGGCGGCAAGATCGTCGCCGAGGGCGGCCCTGAGCTCGCGGACGAGCTGGAGGCCAGCGGCTACGAGCGGTTCAGCCCGCTTGCTGACCCGGTGCTGGT
>DASWGE010000118.1:0-1782 GCA_036393895.1 Streptosporangiaceae bacterium
CCCGCCCGACGCGGTCGCCTGCAGTTTCGCGATCCATTTCGCCGGCTCGGTGTACAGCACCCGGGTGTCGTTCAGGCTGGTGATCGCCAGGATCGGTGGGTAGACGGCGTCCGGCTTGATGTTCTCGTACGGGCTGTAAGACTTCATGTAGGCGTAGACGGCCGCGTCGTGCAGCGGATCGCCCCACTCTTCCCACTCGGTGACCGTAAGCGGCAGCGATGGATCAAGGATCGAAGTCAGCGCATCGACGAAGGGAACCTGAGCGGCGATGCCGCCGAAGGCATCCGGCGCCATGTTCACCGCGGCACCAACGAGCAGGCCACCCGCTGAGCCGCCGCGCGCCACCATCCTGGCCGGGCTGGTCCAGCCCGCCGCCACGAGGTGCCTGGCGCAGGCGACGAAGTCCGTGAAGCTGTTGGTCTTGTTCAGCAGCTTCCCGTCGTCGTACCAGCGCCTTCCTAGCTCGCCGCCGCCCCTGACGTGGGCGATGGCGTACCCGAAGCCGCGGTCGAGCAGGGAGAGCCTGGGGATCGAGAACGCCGGATCACTTGAGTGCTCGTAGCTGCCGTAGCCGTACAGCAGGAACGGGGACGAGCCGTCCCGCGGCGCGCCTTTCCGGCAGACGATCGAGATGGGAATGCGGCTGCCGTCCGGTGCGGTCGCCCATTGCCTGTGCTGCTCGTAATCCTCGGCGCGGTACTGCCCGGTGCCGGGCAACTCGAGCACCGGCCGGCGCCGCAGCAGGGTTAGCTGACCGGTGGCCGTGTCGCAGTCGTAGACGGAGTCCGGCGTTACCAGCGAGACGAAGCCGAGCCGGAACAGCCGCGAGTCGTACTCCGGGTTGGCGCCCGGCGTGACGGTATAGACCGGCTCGCCGAATCCGACCTCATAGTCGGTGCCGTCCGAACGCAGCACCCGCAGGCCGGTCAGGCCGTTCCTGCGGAAGTACACGACCAGGTGGTCACGGAACGCGCTGACATCCATCAGCCGCGTGTCCGCGCTATGCGGCACCAGCGCCTCCCAGACGGACGGACTGTCCACCGTCGCGGCGGCGATCTCGAAGTTCTCGGCGCCGTCATTGTGCAGGATGAGCAGGCGTTCGGTGCCATCGGAGCCGACCTGGTGATCGACGCTGTACTCGACGCCCTGCCGGCGCGGCGCCACGATCCGCAGCTGCCCGGCCGGATCGCTGGCATCCAGCAGCCATTCCTCGCTGGTCAGCTTCGATGAGGTCGAGATAACCACGTATTGCTCGCTCCGGGTGAGCCACACCCCGGCGAAGAACCGCTCGTCGGTCTCCTCGAACACGATCACGTCATCGGCGACAGGCGTTCCGAGAAGGTGCCGCCAGATCCGGTAGGGCCGCCAGGCGTCGTCGACCGTGACGTAGAAGAGCGCCGAGCCGTCGCGGGACCAGGCCGAGCCATAGTAGGTACCGGGAATCTCGTCGTCGGCGACCTCTCCGGTCGCCAGGTCCTTGAACCGCATCGTGTACCGCTCGTCGCCCGAGTAGTCGGTGGAGTAGGCGAGCTTGGCGCCGTCGGGGCTGATGCTGAACGCGCCGAGCGAAAAGTACGGCCGGTCGCCGGCAAGTTCGTTGCCATCCAGCAGTACCTCTTCGCCGTCGAGCGGTGAGCCGTCCTCGGTCATCGGCGGCCGCTCGTTCTCGTCCCGTACGGCGCGGCGGCAGTGCACGGCATATTGCTGGCCCTCGACGGTACGGGAGTAGTACCACCAGCCCCGCCGGCGGGTCGGCACGGACAGGTCAGTCTCCTTGGTCCG
>DASWGE010000119.1:0-2642 GCA_036393895.1 Streptosporangiaceae bacterium
CGCGCAAGCAGATCAGGCAGCGGAACGAGCAAGGCGCGGGACTCGCACTGGCAGGCCTGATCCTCGGCTATGTCGGCATCGCGCTGACGGTGATCGTAGTGATTATCATCATCATCGCGGCCAACGCGGCACCGTCGCCCAACTAGCAGTACTCGGGCCGTCACACTCGGCTCCCATCTGATCTGCGTCAGGTCGCCGAGAAGCCGCCGTCGACGCAGATCAGCTGGCCGGTCACGTAGCTGCTCGCGTTGCTGGCCAGGAAGACGGCAATGCCCTCGAAATCCGCCGGCTGGCCGTTCCGCCCGATCATGGTGCGCCCGGCGAGGGCGGCGGAGCGGACCGGATCGGATGCCATCTGCTTGGTCATCGTGGTCGCCACGAAGCCGGGCGCGATCGCGTTGCAGCACACGCCAGAAGCGGACCAGGCCTCGGCCTGCGACCTGGTCAGCGATACGAGGCCACCCTTGGACGCTCCGTACCCGCCGCTGTTGCCGAAGGCCCTGATCGCCTGCTGCGACGCCACGTTGATGATGCGTCCCCAGCCTCTGGCCGCCATAGCCGGACCGAACTGCTGACCGAGCAGGAACGGTGCGGTGAGATTCACCTCGAGCGAGCGGTCCCAGTCCTCCGGCGTCAGCTCGGCGAGCGGCGGCCTGATGTTCACTCCAGCCGCGTTGATCAGGATGTCCGGCTGGCCGAACACCGCGCACGCGAGCTTGCAGGCGCGGCCGGTCGCGGCCCGGTCGCCGAGGTCGGCGCTTACCCGGCCCGCTGCGCCGCCAGCCGACCTGATCTCGTCTACCGTCTTGTCGAGTGCGGCTGCCTGGCGGGCGACGAGCACGACGCTGGCACCTGCCCCGGCGAGAGAGCAGGCCATCGCCTTGCCAATCCCTGAGCTGCCCCCGGTGACCAAGGCGACGCGGCCATCGAGGGAAAACAGGCCACTCAGGTAGTCGGTCATTGCCCAAGTATGGCCAGCGGCCCGTGCCAGTGCGGCCGGACGGCTACAGCAGCGGCCGCGCTCCGACCAGCGACATCGCCTTGGCCGCCAGACGGCAGCCGCTGGTCAGCGCCTCGCCTGGCGGCTTTTTATCCAGCCAGGACGGCAGGAAGCCGGCGCAGAATGCGTCACCAGCGCCGGTCCGGTCGACGATCCGCTCCACCGGCGGGCCCGGCACCCGCACGGGATCCGGGCGCCCGTTGGCATAGAACAGCGCTCCGTCGGCACCCAGCTTCATCACCACGTGCGGGTACCAGGCGTTGAGCACCCGCGCGGCCTGCTCGGGCTCGCTCCGGCCGGTCAGCACCCGGCCCTGATCCACGTTCACGAAGAGCAACGTAGCGCCATTGGTCATCTGCAGGAACGGCTCGGCGCCAACCCGCTCGAGCGGCGCGGAGGACGCGCCGTCCACCGAGATGGTCATGCCAGCCCGCCTGGCGATGTCGATCGCCGCCAGCGTGGCCTGCCGTGATCCGGTGTTCAGCAGCGTGTAGCCCGAGACATGCAGATGGCATCCGGGCGTGAACAGGTCCTGCGGCAAGTCGTCGGGGGAGAGGGCACCGTTCGCGCCGGGATCAGACAGCATCGTCTGGTCGCCCTTGTGGGTGACCATGACCACGCACGTCCCGGTGGGCCGATCCGGGTCCATCACCAGCCTGGCGTCAACCCCGTAGCCCATCAGTTCCATGTCCCTGTTGCGGCCTGCGATATCTGCGCCCCGCCGCCCAACGAACGCGACCTCGCCGCCGTCCACCGCCAGCCAGGCGGCGATGTTCGCGCCAGAGCCGCCTCCGTGCATGGTGACCGTCGCCGGCGTGTCGCTGCTCTTGGCCAGCGGCAGCATCGCATGCGCAACCGTGTCGGTCATGAGATCACCAATGACGACAACGCGGGTCAATGCAGCCCACCACCTTGCTAGCCGGGGCCGATCCTGGCGGGACGTTCCTGGCCATCAGCCGCGACACTCTAGCCCATAGAACTTAACAGTTCCGGGCCGCTGCCTTGGCATGTTCGGTTGCTGAATTACAGATCAATGTCGGATTACGGTCAAGTTGCCCGGGGCCTGTGACTGGCGGGACTGATGTGGCCCGGTGGCCTGGCATAGTGGGGAGGCATGACCTGGACTTGGCAGTTCCAGAAGGCGGACGGAACCCTGGCTGGCTCCCGCAGTCTGCCCAAAGAGACGTTCGGCAGCCAGGGTGACGCCGAGACATGGCTGGGCGAGCAGTGGCGGAGCCTGCTTGACTCGGGCGTCGATCAGGTCAGCCTGATGGAAGACGGCAGATGCGAATACGGCCCGATGAGTCTGCACCCGGCGGAAGACAGCTAGGCCTCGCCGCCGGCGCTAGGGGCGGGCGGCTGGGCTCTCGGTCTGCGCCGGGTCGCGCACCATCACGGGACCGAGTATGTCGTCGATCCTGGCCAGCACCGCGGGGTCGAGCCTGACCCCGGACGCCTTGACGTTCTCGCGCACCTGCTCCGGCCTGCCCGCGCCGACGATCGCGGCGGAGACGTTCGGGTTCTGCAGCGTCCACGCGACGGCCAATTGCGACAGGGTCAGCCCGGCCTCCTCCGCAACCGGCCGAAGCTGCTGGACGCGGCCGAGGATTGCGTCGGTCAGGTACTCGGCGATGAAACGCGA
>DASWGE010000120.1:0-14275 GCA_036393895.1 Streptosporangiaceae bacterium
GGGCGGCGGCGCGGCCAGGACGGGGCGGCCGTCCCTGAGCTGGTGGGTCGCCAGCATGGTCTCGTCGTGCTGCTGCTCGTGCTGGGCAATCATCCCGAATACGAACCCCCGGTCGACGAGCGGTCCGGTCGTGAAGCTGACTCGTTCGAGCAGGTCGAGCACCCGGCCGCGCACGTCGCTGGCGTAGCCGCGGGCCTCGGCGGGAGGCAGCAGCGGCAGGGTCGGCCGCTTCGCCCTGGGGTGCTCGAAGGCGTCATAGAGCGGATCGATTTCCGGATGCATCGGCTCCCTGCCGCCTACGCTGCGGAGCAGCCAGAGTTCTTCCTGGTTGGCGACGTGGGCGAGGTCCCACACCAACGGCGACATCAGCGGCGAGTGCTGGCGGATGAGGTCGGTTTCGTCGACGCTGTCGGTCAGCCCGCGGGTCCGCTCTCTGGCGGTGATCAGCCGGCCGGCGATCTCGTCGCGCAACGTGCTGGCATCGGCGGCGATGGTCATGACTGTCCTTCCAGTTCTCCGTGGGAGTCGAGAATGTCGTCGGCGGGGCACCTGCCCCGCCGCACGTACAGTTCGGCGAACGCCGCGACCGCGGCGCGCACGGGTGGCGGTGCGTTCGAGCGGGAGAGCGAGGCTTCCGCGGCGTCAAAGCACTGCCGCGCCGCTCTGGCCAGTACCGGGTCAGCAAGACCCAGCCTGGCTGCGCGCAGCCACGGGCTGGTCTCGGTGCCAGGGACCACGCTCGTCCGCTGCGACGGGATGTCCTCGTGCGATCCGCCGGGGTGCCATACCTGCTCGGCCGCGGCCATCGCTGCGTCGGCCGCGACGGGGTCGTCGGTGAGAGCCGCCACGACGGCGACCGGGACGATCCAGCCGTCACCCTGCTGCGCGTCGATCATCCGCAGCTCGAGGTGGCCGCGCGGGCGCACCGGCGGGAAGAGCGTGGAGAGGTGGTAGTTCAGGTCATCGGCGGTCGGGGCGGCCCACTCGTCAGGCCGGTGCCGATCGGCACCGCGGACCCAGTCCCTGAATGTCAGCCCTGCGGGAACCGTCCACGGCTGCCCGTCCGGCCGGCGCACGCAGAGCACCTCGGCGTCCATCGCGTACCGCACCCAGTGCTCGCGCGCGTCGTCGGAGCCATTCCTGGCGGTCGCTCCCGCTGCGGCGGGAGCGCCCAGCTGCGCCGTGCTAGCAGGCTCGGCGCCCGCGGGCGAGCGGGTGCGGCATGGGTCAAGCCTGGACCACACGAGCTGGCGGGTGCATTTCCAGCCGGTCGGCTGGCCCCGGCGCAGCGGCGAGTTGGCAAACGCGGCCACGAGGACGGGGCCGAGCGCATGCAGCAGCCGCCATCGGAACGCGTACCCTGACGTGCCGTCCTCCTCGAGGCCTGCATCCACGCAAACCTGGACTGAGGCGGTGCTGCACATCATGAGCCTGCCCCAATAGCCGCCGCGATCGAAATATTCCTCCATGGCCGCATACCGCGGTTGCTCCAGTACTCGGTTTGGACCGCGAAGCGGATCGATACCGTCGCCGGTGAGGACGAGGCCTGCGTCCCCGAACGCCTCGTGCAGGACCGCGAGGTCGTCGCTCGCGGCGGCGACACAATCGCTGAGGTCCTTCGCTGGAGCTGTACTGAGTTCAACCTGGCCGCCTGGCTCCAGGGTCAGGAGGCCGGCTCCGGGCAATATGCCCGGTTTCTGAAGAGAATCGAATACCTTACTTATCCTGTCGAATGGCACGTTCTCGGCAGGGTCTGTGGTGTCGCGGACCAGCCATTCGAGCTCGGCGCCAATTGTCCCTGGCGGCCCGGTTTTGAAGCAGATCGCACGGATCAGCCGCTCGGCCTCGGTTTCCGAGATCGGTGAATCGGCATCAGCCAGTGGATCGACGGCATCCAAGCCGCTCACGTCGGCTCCCCTAGAACGGGACTCGGCGGCCCCAGAACGGGACCAGGCTGTCTGATCACGCGCCGAAGCGGCGTCAGTCGTGTCGGCGGGCAGCGCCATCACCCTTCTCCTAGGCGGATCCGCGGTCGGCACCAGGCACAACCTCAGCCAACCGCCGGCCGGCCATGGTAATTCCCTGATGTTCTTGTCCTACTTCCATAACAGACGGTTCTGACAGTTCGGGGAGGCCAGCGTGAGCGAGCGCGAGTTCGACATCGTCGTCATCGGGATGGGACCAGGTGGCGAGGAGGTCGCTGGCCGCCTTGCGGAAGCTGGCCTGGCGGTGGCGGGCGTCGAGTCTCGGCTGGTCGGAGGCGAATGCCCGTACTTCGGCTGCATACCGTCGAAGATGATGATCCGGGCGGCGAACCTGCTGGCGGAGACCGCACGGGTGAACGGTATGGCTGGCCAGGCATCCGCCGTGCGCAGCTGGGATCCGGTCGCGAGGAGGATCAGGCAGGAGGCGACGGACGACTGGGACGACACCGTGGCGGCCGACCGGTTCATTAGCAAAGGGGGTTATCTGTTCCGCGGCACCGGCCGGATAACCAGGCCTGGCGAGGTGCGGGTCGCTCGGGAGGGCGGCGAGGATGTGCTGCGCGCACGGCGCGGCATCGTCATCGACACCGGCACCGTGCCGGCCGTGCCGCCGATCCCCGGCCTTGCCGGGACGCCGTACTGGACCAACCGCGAGGCGATCAAGGCGACAGGGGTTCCCGGGTCGCTGATTGTGCTGGGCGGCGGTGCCATCGGGGTGGAGCTCGCCCAGGTGTTCGGGAGGTTCGGCGCCCGGGTGACTGTCGTGGAGGCGCTGAGCCGGCTGGTGCCACCTGAGGAACCGGAGGCAGGCGAGTTGCTCGCGGCAGTTTTCCTGGGGCAGGGCATCGACGTGCGGACCGGGCTTCTGGCGAGTCAGGTCAGTCACGAGAACGGTACGTTCGGTGTCACCATGGCCGACGGCGAGGTGCTGACCGCGGCCGGGTTGCTCGTGGCCGCCGGGAGGCGGGTGAACCTGGCGGATGTTGGGGTCGGCGCTGTCGGCATCGACGAGAACGCTCCCTTTATCCGAACTGACGAGCGGATGCGGGCAGCGCCGGGGGTCTGGGCGGTCGGCGACATCGTCGGGCACGGCGCGTTCACGCACATGTCGATGTACCACGCTGGCATCGTCATCGCCGACATACTCGGCCAGGAGCACCACGGCGCCGAGTACCACGCGGTGCCGCGCGTGACGTTCACCGATCCCGAGATCGGCTCGGTCGGGATTACCGAGGCGCAGGCTCGCGACCAGGGCATAGACGTGCGGACTGGCCTGAGCCAGATCCCGTCGTCGGCACGGGGCTGGATCCACAAGGTCGGCAACGAAGGGTTCATCAAGCTGGTGCTTGATCCGAGCCGCGGGATCCTCGTGGGCGCCACGTCGGTCGGCCCGGTCGGCGGCGAGGTGCTGAGCATGCTCACGCTCTCCGTGCACGCGCGGATTCCCGTGCAGCGGTTGCGCGAGATGATCTACGCGTACCCGACGTTCCACCGGGCGGTCGAGGACGCCCTGCGTGATCTGGGCTGACTACAATCCTGGCAGGAACCGCGGCAGGAGGAATCCCAGTGAGCGTCGGCAGCCTGGTCTCATCGGGACCGCTGCTGTTCGCGATCCCGGTCGCGGCAGCGGCCGGTGCCGTAACCTTCCTGTCGCCCTGCGTCCTGCCCCTGGTGCCTGGTTACCTGTCATACATCACAGGGCTTTCGGGGTCCGCCGTCGCAGCCGGGGGATCAGGCCGCCCCGCCGAGGCCGGCGAGGCCAACCCGCTGCCGCGCGGCGGGGATCAGCTCGCGCCGGAAGGCGTCTCGCGTGGCGCGACAGCCACGGCGGTCGCGGCCGCTGCGCCGGCCCGTGTCCGGCCCAGGTCCAGTCGTGGCCGTGCCCTGGCCGGGGCAGCGCTATTTGTCCTCGGCTTCTCCGCGCTGTTCGCCACCTATGGTGCTGCCTTTGGCAGCCTCGGCGCCATTTTGTATGCCCACCACCGCGGTCTCAGCCAGATACTCGGCGGCGTGCTCATCCTGCTCGGGCTGCTGTTCGCCGGTGCCTTCGACAAGTTCAGCTTCTCCGGCCAGATTGTTAAGCCCACCCTGCGGCCGAAAGCCGGGCTGGCCAGCGCGCCGCTGCTCGGCGTGCTGTTCGGGCTCGGCTGGTCGCCGTGCATCGGCCCGACGCTAAGCGCCGTCCTGGCGCTCGGACTTACGACAGGCACAGCGGCCAGGGGCGCGTTCCTTGCTTTTGTCTATGCCCTCGGCGTGGGCGTGCCGTTCTTGATCGTGGCCTTCGCGCTCGACAGGGGCATGAGGGTGTTCGGCTTCGCGCGGCGGCACGCGAGGCTGATTACCAGGATCGGTGGCCTGCTGCTTGTGGCGGTCGGACTCCTCGAAGTGACCGGCGCCTGGTCCAGCGCGATGCTGTGGCTGAAGGTCCATTGGCTGAACGGCTACAACGCGCCGTTCTGAATCCCCGCGCGGTGATGGACGTCCTGGAGGCAGGCATGCGGTTCGGCATCTTCTACGAGCACCAGCTACCCAGGCCGTGGGAACCGGATTCTGAGCACCGGCTGCTACAAGACGCGCTCGAGCAGATCGAGCTGGCCGACAAGTCAGGCATCGACTACGTGTGGGAAGTGGAGCACCACTTCCTCGAGGAGTACTCGCATTCCTCAGCGCCTGAGGTGTTCCTCGCGGCCGCGAGCCAGCGGACATCTCGGATCAGGCTCGGTCACGGCATCGTGCAGGCACCGGCTCTGGTCAACCATCCGGCCAGGATCGCCGAGCGGATCGCCACGCTCGACCTCATCTCGAACGGGCGGGTGGAGTTCGGAACTGGCGAGGCGAGCTCGGCGTCAGAACTCGGCGGCTTCGGCGTGCCGCGGGACGCCAAGCGGGCGATGTGGGAGGAGAGCCTGGACGCGGTCACCAGAATGCTCACCGAGGAGCCGTTCGCCGGCTACGACGGCACCTACCTGCGGATGCCGCCGCGGAACGTGGTTCCCAAGCCGATGCAGCGGCCGCATCCGCCGCTCTGGGTGGCATGCAGCCGCAGGGAGACCATCCACCTGGCCGGCCGGAGCGGGATCGGCGCGCTGTCGTTCTCATTCGCCGAGCCCGAAGAGGCGGCGCGCTGGGTGAGCGAGTACTACGGGCTGATCGAGTCGGAGGAGTGCATGCCGCGCGGGTTCGCGGTGAACCCGAACATCGCCGTGGTCTTGCCGATGATGCTGCACACGGACGAGGCGACAGCCATCGAGCGCGGCATCGACGGCGCCCACTTCTTCGGTTACTCGCTTGGCCATTTCTACGGCACCCAGCACCTGGTCGGCGGTACCGACCTGTGGGCAAGCTTCAGTTCAGACCGGGCCGAGCGTGGCTTCGCGCGGGAGATCGTCGCGCCGACGGCTGCCCCGCTCGCGGTCCGGCTGCTTGAGGCAGGGCTCGGCTCCCTGCGCGGCGCGGTCGGGACGCCCGGTCAGGTCAGCGACCTGATCGCGAGATACGAGCAAGCCGGAGTCGATCAGGTCATGTTCGTCATGCAGGCGGGCAAGAACGCTCACGAGCACATCTGCGAGTCGATCGAGCTGTTCGCCAAGGAGGTGCTGCCCAGGTTCGCCGAGGGCAGGCAGGAGAAGGAGGCTGCCAAGTCCGAGCGGCTCGCCGCCGCGGCCGAGCGCGCGCTGGCCAGGCGCGACGGGCCGAGGACACTGGCCGCGCCGTACCTGATCGATGAGACTAGGGAGAACGCCTCCGTGGGCGCGGCGGGTACCGGACAGCAGCCGGCCAGCGTGCGCGCCCTCGCCGCGGCGGTTCGAGACGTGACCCGCGCATCGATGCGCAAGCGCGCCCAGGCTGGCGCGAAGCTGGCGGTCAGCCGCGCCTCCGACCGGCGGCTCGAACAGATCTTTGGGTCCGCCGCTGCGCAGCGCACCCTGTTCGGGATGATGGCATCACGGTTCCAGGCTGACCGGGCCGCCGGATTCTCCGGCGCCATCTGCTACGACCTGACGCAGGCGGGCGCCCCGGGCGCCCCCGCCGTCCCGGGCGGCTCGCCGCGTGCCTGGACGATCGATATCAGCGGCGAGCGGGCCGGGGTGCGCGCGGGCAGGCCGCAGCACGCCGCCGTGACCATCGGTGTCGGTGTTGCCGACTTCATCAGGCTGGTCACCGGCGGGACGAACGCCTTCGACCTGATCGCCGCCGGCAAGCTGACGCTCGACGGCGACATGGCTGTGGCCGCCAGGCTCGGCGACATGTTCGCCGGCGAGTCGCCTTACTAGGGCCCGGCGGACGCCGGCTGCTGAGCGCTAGGGCGCGGCGGCTGTGCTGGCCTATCCCGCCGCGCCAGGGCGCGGCGGGAGTGCCGGAGGGCGGCGGGACGGCCGGTCGTCGGTGCTTGGCGGTGCCGAGGCTGGCCGCTCAGCAAGCAGGTCCATGGCGATGCTGACAGCGCGCTCGAGCTGGACATCGGTGCCCGACATCCAGTCGTCCGGCGACATCACGACCTCCACATCAGGGTCGACACCGTGATTCTCCACGCTCCAGCCGAAGTCGGTGAACCAGAATGAGTACTTGGGCATAGTCATGGACGTCCCGTCGACCAGCCGGTGCCAGCCCTCGATGCCGATAACCCCGCCCCACGTGCGCGTCCCGACCACGGGGCCGATCTTGAGCGTCTTGATCGCCGCGGTGACGATGTCGCCGTCGGAACCGGCCCACTCATCGGCGATCGCGACCACCGGCCCGCGCGGCGCCTGGAGCGGGTAGCTCGCGCTCCTGGCGTTTCGGACGGCGTCCCAGCCGATGATCCGCCGCGCCAGCTTCTCGACGATGAGCTGTGAGGTGTGGCCGCCCCGGTTGGAGCGGACATCCACGATCAGCGCTTCGAACTCCATCTCGCCACGCAGATCGCGGTGGAAGTCCGACCAGCCTTCGCTGACCATGTCGGGTACGTGCAGGTAGCCGGCCCGGCCGCCGCTCAGGTCGCGGACCTGCTGGCGTCGGCCGGCGACCCAGTCCTGGTAGCGCAGCCGCAGGTCAGCGCGCAGCGGCATTACCACGGCCCGGTGCGGGTTGCCGTCTGCGGCCCGCAGCACGGTGAGCTCGACCGGCTTTCCCGCGGCACCGACCAGGAGCGGCGACGGGCCAGTAGCGGCGTCCACCAGCCGGCCGTCCACCGCCACCAGCCGGTCCCCCGCCGCGATCAAGCTGCCGGGGGCCGCCAGCGGCGACCTGGCGCGCGGGTCCGACGACTCTCCTGGCACGATGCGGACGATCCGCCAGCCGTCCTGACCTGGTTCCAGGTCGGCGCCGAGCACGCCAGCGACCTGGCCTGTGCTGTCCTGGCCACCGGCCGGGTTGATGTAAGCGTGCGAGCTGCCAAGCTCCGCGACGGCTTCATGCAGCACGTCGGCGAAATCGTCGGCGGTGGCGATCCGGTCGAGCAGCGGCCGGTACCGCGCAAGCACGCCGTCCCAGTCGACGTCGGCCATGTCCGGCACCCAGTACTCGTGCCGCATGGCCCGGCCGGCCTCGGCGTAAGCGGCCTGCCAGAGCGCCGGAGGATCGGCGAGGAACCTTGCCCTGGACAGGTCGACTGTGACCCGGTCGTCGGTGCTGTCAGAATCGGCCTTCCGGTTGGCCGGCACCACGAGAACCTGGTTGCGGTCCCTGACTACCAGCCGGGTGCCGTCACCGCTCGCCTCGAATCCGTTCACCTCGTCAGCCAGCTCAGTGATCTTGGAGCGCTTGATCTCGAAGTACTCCAGCGCTGGACGCGGATTGTCCTCGTCCAGCCGGGCTCCGCCTTCGCCGAGATTCCCGGCCAGCGGCTGCCTAAGCCAGGCGAGCCCGCCCTCGACGGCGCGCAGGGAACTGTACCTGGATTCTGGCACCGGCACCTGAACGACCCGGCTGCTGAGACCTTCCAGGTCGATGACCACGGGCTTCTTCGCCTTGCCGGAATCCTTGCCGTCTGCGTCCTCGTCCTTGCCGTCGGTCCCGTCTTTGTCAGCGCCGTCTTTGTCAGCGCCGTCTTTGTCGTGCTCGTCCTTGGCCGACCCGATCGGTCGGCCGCCGAGCAGCGGGCCGAAGGGTGACGGCGTGCTGGCCGCGAGGGTTAGCAGGTAAGGGCGGCTGCCGTAGGGGAAGCTGAGGTCGAACATATGCGCGTCGTAGACAGGATCGAAGTTCCGCTTGGACAAGAACACCAGGTAGCGCCCGTCCGAGGTGAACGCCGGGTCGGTGTCCACGAACCGGCCATCGGTGATGTCGGTGACCTGCCGGTCCGCCAGCCGAGCCAGCCTGAGCCGCCGGAGGTCGCCCGTACCCGGCTGGGACCAGGCGAGCCATGCCGAGTCGGGCGAGAATGCCAGGTCGGTGACCGGGCCATTGTCGGAACGCGCCAATTCGGTGACATCTCCCGATGCCACATCGACGAGCAGCAGCCCGCCATCCCGCGCGGCGGCCGCCACCACGGCGCCGTCCGGTGCGGCGGCCAGGTCGGCGACCCACCCGACCTGGCCTGTCGCCAGTCGGCGTGGTGCCTCGCCCGGCGGCCTCCCGTCTGCCGGGGCGATCTCGAGCGCGTCCGCGTCGCCGGTTTCGGTCACCCAGACGACGTCGCCGGTGTCGCCCAGCAGCCGCGGCAGCCGGGCGACCGGCCCGCCGACCACCGACAGAGCCCGCGCCGGGCCCTCCCTATGGGTCAGCCAGTGCACGGTGCCGCGCACCTGGACGGCGCTGGCCTGACCTGTCGCGTCGCAGCTGAGATCGTCGAGGTGCTCCTCGGCGGTGAACAGTTTGGTCGCCCGGCCGGCCGCCGGAGCGCCGGGGCTGACATCCAGCCGCACCGGCTCGCTGCCGGCGTCGAGGTCGGCGACCACCCAGATATCGCCGGCGTTCTGGTACGCGATCCTGGTGCCGTCCGTGCTCGCGTTGCGCGCGTACATGCCGTCATGGTCGCTATGGCGGCGCAGGTCCGTGCCGTCCAGCGCACACGAGTAGATGTTGCCGGTGCCCTCGAAGTCGCTGATGAACGCCAGTCTGCCGGCGACCAGCATCGGGCTGTGGAACTGCCCCGCCACGTCGGCGAGCAGCCGTCTGAACCCCGGCTGATGGCCGCCGCCATCAGGTTCGGCGGCGACCCAGAGCCGGCCAGAAGTGCCGCCGCGGTAGCGTTTCCAGAACGCCGGGTCCTGATAGCTGGCGGTCAGCAAGGCAGTCGCGCTGCCATCCATGGCGATGTCCCCGACCGGCCCGAACGGCAGCCGGCGCTGCTCGGCGAAGCGGCCGGTCCCGTCGGTCACGGGTATCGCGTATGCCCAGGTGTAGTGCTGGAAGGGCTGGTCGGCGGCGGTTGTCGCCAGGATCTCAGAATCAGGATTCCAGCCGCGGAACCTGGTGTTCTGATTCGACCAGTAACTGACCCGCACGCTATCGCCGCCGTCAGTGCTCGTCAGGTAGATCTCCGGCTGGCCGTCCCGCCAACTGGTCCAGGCGACCAGGCTGCCGTCGGCGGAGAACTTCGGCCCGGCTGCGGGGGCACGGTCAGCGGAGATCCGCCAGGCGCGGCCGCCGCTGGACGGGGCCAGCCAGACGTCGTCGTCGGCAACGAAAGTCAGCAGGTCTCCGCGCAGGTTCGGATAGCGAAGGTATCGGGATTCTGTCACCGCAACATCGTAGATCAGCCGAGCATCTCCATTTTCGCGTCGGTCATCTTCGCGCACCTTGTCCTGAATCGGTGGTAGGTACTAGGAGTAGCTGCCAGACTGCATCTCGTGGCCAGCGCCCGGAACCGCGCCCAGGCGGGAACCTCAGTCCCCGTTGCCTTTGCCACATCCACCGTTTCGCGGCGATTCGTCCCAGCCGAAAGCTCGGCACTGCTGCCTCCGCCCGAGGTATCGGCGAAGGCCATTACCGCCGATTTCGACCGGCGGCCGATCCGGGACCTGCTGAAGCACCTGGCCGCCGATCCAGACGCCGCGATGGAGTACCTGTTCGCCAGGCTCTTCGCCGGCCATCCCCTCATGCGCGCGCTCTTTCCGCATGGGATGACGCAGACGCGGGTAGCCGTCTTCGGAGAACTCGCCGGCATCATCGCAGGGCTTGACGATCAGGAGCGCACTGAGCAGGTGCTCGCCAGGCTGGCCGTCGACCACCGGAAGTTCGGGGTGCGGGACAAGCACTACGAGCCGTTCTTCGATGCCGTATTCGCCACGGCCGAGCATGCCGCAGGTCCTGCCTGGACCAGGGAGATGGCTACCGCGTGGCGGTCGGCGCTTGACTGGTTCGGCTCGGTGATGGCCGCGGCCGCCGCCGACGACGCCGACGAGCAGCCGGCCTGGTGGACAGGCGAGATAGTCCAGCATGACCGCCGTACCGAGACGGTCGCCGTGCTCACCATCCGGCCTGACCGGCCGCTCAGCTACGTGGCCGGTCAGTACGTGCAGGTGCAGACGCTGCGCTGGCCGAGGATCTGGCGCAGTTACTCGATCGCGAACGCGCCGCGGGCGAACGGCCTGCTCGACATCCACGTCCGCGCCGTGCCTGGCGGGATGGTGAGCACTGCCCTGGTCAGTCACTGCGCCACTGGTGACATCGTGCTACTCGGGGCGGCGCGCGGACAGATGCGAGTGCCCGATGACCCGGCAAGGGACCTTGTCTGCGTCGCGGGAGGGACCGGGCTGGCACCGCTCAAGGCGATCACTGAGGCGGTGGTCGGGGCCGCCGGCCAGGGCAAGCGCCGCGGCATCACGCTGTATGCCGGGGTGCGGCGCAGTAGCGACTTGTACGACCTGCGAGACCTGGAGACGCTGCGGCTGGCCTACCCGTCACTCACGGTGATCCCCGTGGCCGAGCACGAGGTCGGCTTCGCGGGCCGGGTGGGCCGGCTGCCCGACGTGGTGTGGACGCACGAGTCCTTCCGCGACTGCGACGTCTACATCGCCGGTCCCGTCGGCCTGATCAGCAGAACCGTGCAGGTCCTGTCCCGCCGGGTACCCGCCGACCGGGTGCACCATGATCCGATCCAGGCACTGCGGCTGGCTAGGCGGCCGCCCAGGCTGGACGACCGCAGCAGGCCGGCCGCCAGCCCTGCGAGCCCGTGACCACCTAGCCCTCCCGCGACTGCCTAGACCTTGCGCCAGCCAGGAATCCAGGCGCCGTCGGTGACGGTGTAGTCGCCGAACAGCGCGGGTGCCTCCGCCCGCATCAGCTCGCCGATCATGCCGAACACCAGCCGGATCTCCTCCTCCGCGCCAGGATCGGTGCGCGCCTCGATGGTGTGCCGCAGCGTGCGGATGTTCGCGGTCCAGAGCAGGCCGGTCGCCACCCCGTCCGGCGCGAACCGGCGCATGAACGAGGTCTTGTGCTTCTTCTCGTGGAAAGGCACTCCCTCTTCATCCAGGCCGAAATGCTCGGCCATCCACAACTGGAATTCCTCAAGCTGCCCAATGATGGCGGTCGCCCTTTGCATGAGCTCCGCATCGCCGGTAGCCCATTCGGGGAACCAGAACCCGATGTCCTTCAGCCTGACAAATCGTAGCGATTCCTGCGAGATAGCTGTGCCGGGGCGATGTCGCACGATTTCATGAGAAAAAACCCGGCTTACGTTGTGCAGAGCGAAGCTGAAGCTCACGTGCTCGAGCACCGATCCGTGGGCGCTGGACAGAATGTTCCGCAGGTACGCATCCTGCTCAGATCGAACTTTCGTCACATTTGGGTTAAGCCCAGGCTCCCATGAACGGTAGCAAAGTCTCCCGGCGAACTCGGCCAGGTTCAGCGCGTCGTTGTCCAAGTGGCCCTGATCGAGCCGCTCGAGCCAGCTGCCCCCGCCGACCTCGGCCAGGTACGCGGCGAGGGCGTCGTAGTCGAGCTGCGGCCTGGCGACCAGGAAGACCTCGGGGTGCACGTTCCTCATGAGTCGGCACCCTACCGGCGGTCACTGACGCTGACGGCAGCGCCGCTGCGGAAGCGGCACAGCCTGAGCACGTTGGCGATGATCAGCCTGCCTGCGTCCCCTGAGGCCGTCAGGATCGACTCCGGGTGGAACTGAACGGCCCACCGGCCGGCATCAGGATCCTCGATCGCCATCACGACCTCGCTGCCGCCAGCCGGGTCCGCCGTCGCCGCGGTCACCGCGAACCCGCCCCTGACCTGGTCGGCCGTCGCATACAGCGAGTGATAGCGGCCGGCCGTGAACTCGGCAGGCAGCCCGGTGAACAGCGCGCCGCCCATGACCCGCACTGTCCCTGGCTTCCCGTGCGAAGGCGTGCCGAGCAGGCGCAGCGAGCCGCCGGCGTGCTCGATCATCGCCTGCAGTCCCAGGCAGACCCCGAACGCCGGGATCCTCCTCGCCTCCACCTCGTCGAGCAGCCTTGAGCAGCCGAAATCGGCGGGACGTCCCGGCCCGGGCGAGAGTACGACCAGGTCAGGGAGGTAATTGTCGAGCAGCGACGGATCGAAGCCGGCCCGCAGCGTGGTCACCGCCGCGCCGTGCTCGGAGAAGTAGCCGGCCAGCGTATGGACGAACGAGTCCTGGTGATCGACGAGCAGCACTCGCAGCCCGGCGCCGGGGAGAGCTGCCCCTGGTCCGGCCAGCGTTGGGCCAGGCGAGTCGGGGCTGCGATTTTGTTGCGCCCCATAGTCCTGCGCGGCCCGCGCCGGTCCGGCATCGGCCTCAGCCAGCACCTCAAGCAGCGCCCTCGCCTTCAAGCGGGTTTCCCGCTCCTCGGCGGCCGGGTCGGAGTCGAACAGCAGCGTGGCCCCGGCGCGGACGGACGCCAGGCCGCCGCGGATATGCGCCGTCCTGAGGGTTAGGCCGGTGTTCATCGACCCGTCAAAACCGAGCACGCCGACAGCGCCGCCATACCAGCGGCGCGGGCTCGCCTCGTGGTCCTCGATGAACTGCATGGCCCACGTCTTCGGCGCGCCCGTGACCGTGACCGCCCACATGTGGGTGAGGAACGCGTCGAGCGCGTCGAACCCAGGGCGCAGCCGGCCTTCGACATGGTCAACGGTGTGGATGACCCGGCTGTACAGCTCGATCTGACGCCGTCCGATCACCCGGACACTCCCCGGCACGCAAATCCGGGACTTGTCATTGCGGTCGACGTCGGTGCACATCGTGAGCTCCGACTCCTCCTTGGGCGAGGTCAGCAGTTCCCTGATGTTCTCCGCGTCGGCGAGCGGGTTCGCGCCGCGCGGCACCGTCCCTGCGATCGGGCACGTCTCGACCCGGTCGCCGGTGACCCTGACGTACATCTCGGGCGAGGCACCGACCAGGTACTCGCCACCCCCGAGGTTCAGGAAGAACTCGTACGGCGCCGGGTTTCGCCGCCGCAGCCGCTCGTAGAACGCGGCGGGCGAGCCGCACCGGGCCCAGAACTCGTGACTGGGCACCACCTCGAACAGGTCGCCGGCGGCGAACCGTTCCCTCGCCTCTTCGACCACGCGGGCGTAGGCACCTGGCTGCGGATCCGGGGGGGCATTAACCGGACCCACGGCGCCGGTCCCGGCCGCGCTGGCCGGCGGCGACTCGGGGGTACCCCGGTCCATGCCCTCAGTTGACCGCCCCTCGACAGCGAACTCATAGCTGTAGCGGAGCGCGGTCTCCCGCTTCCTGTCGATCACGTAGAGCTCGTCGGGCAGGTGCAGGACGAGATCGCGCTGCGGGTCGTTACCCCGAGCAGCGTCGTTCCTGCCGGCCCGCAGCCTGATCGGCTCGAACTGGAACGCCAGGTCGTAGCCGAAGGCACCGAACAGCCCTAGGTGTTCGTCCGGCCCGGCGAACAGCCTGATGACCTCCCTTATCGCGCTGAACACGGTCGGGCGGCGGCTGCGCTCCTCCTCAGGCACGGTCCCGGTCGGCTCGCCGATGACCACGCGCACCTGGCGCGCGCCACCCGCGCTGTCCGAAGGTTCCGGCTGGCCGGCCCGCGCGAGCGCAGCCTCGATCGCGGGCAAGAGCACCGTGCCGCGCTTGTTCAGCGCCGTTGCGGTGAGCTCCCTGCCGCAGGCGGCGAACTCGACGCACGGGTCGATGTAGCCCATGTGCCAGCGGCTGTAGCGGCCCGGGTACTCCATACCAGAGCTGAACGTGCCGCCGCGGCGAATGTCGGCCAGCCTGGTCACCTCGGCCAGCGCTCCGGGCTGGAAGGGCGTGACCTTCCTGGTGACCGCGATGCCGCCCGCCGTGACGAAGCTGGTGATCCCCTGCGGCGGCGGAGTGCCGAAGTCGGCGCTGTAATCAACGCTCGGATCTAGCATGCGTCTGTCCTGCCTGATCAGGCCCGGAT
>DASWGE010000121.1:0-2857 GCA_036393895.1 Streptosporangiaceae bacterium
CCTGAAGGAGGGTGACTGCGGGGCCACAGTCGACGCGATCACCGCCGCGGGCGGGCGCGCTTACGCGGCTGGCGCCGACGTGAGCGACTCGGCACAGGTGGCGGCCGCGGTCGAGGCGATTGCCACGGAGCTTGGGCCGCCAGCTGTGCTGGTCAACAACGCGGGCGTAATCCGCGACAACCTGCTGTTCAAGATGACCGACGACGACTGGGACACCGTCCTTGGCGTGCATCTGCGGGGCGCGTTCCTGATGAGCCGGGCGGCCCAGAAGTACATGGTGGAGCAGAAGTTCGGCCGGATCATCAACCTCTCGTCCAGCTCGGCGCTCGGCAACCGGGGTCAGGTCAACTATTCGGCAGCCAAGGCGGGGCTGCAGGGCTTCACCAAGACCCTGGCCATTGAGCTCGGGCCGTTCGGCGTGACCGCCAACGCGATCGCGCCAGGATTCATCGTCACCGACATGACCGCCGCCACGGCGGCCAGAGTCGGCGTGCCGTTCGAGGACTTCCAGAAGGGCGCGGCGACGCAGATTCCGGTGCGCCGGGTCGGGCAGCCGGAAGATGTGGCGCATGTGGCCTCGTTCCTGGCCAGCGAGGGGGCAGGCTTCGTGTCCGGCCAGGTGATCTACGTGGCGGGCGGGCCCCTGTGCTAGGGGACGCTGCGCGCAGCGACACCGGGCTCGACGGCGCGGCGAGCGGGAACGGCCGGGCCGGAGCCGAGGTGACGGCGGACGAGTTGCGCGCACAGGCCCGCTCCTTCCTTGCCGCGCACGACCCGGTTACGACGGAGCGGATGGACTTCCTTCGCGCCAGGTTCGACGCCGGCCTGGCCTGGGTGCATTACCCGGCCGGACTCGGCGGGCAGGCGCTGCCGCGGACGCTGCAGAAGGTGGTCGACGCGGAGTTCGCAGCGGCTGGCGCGCCGACCAACCGGCCGGAACGCAACGGCATCGGCCTGGGCATGGCCGCCCCGACGATCTTGGCCTATGGCTCCGACGAGCAGAAGAAGCGCTGGCTGCGGCCGCTGTGGACGGGCGAGGAGATCTGGTGCCAGCTGTTCAGCGAGCCAGGCGCCGGATCGGACCTGGCGAATCTGGCGACGCGGGCGGTCCGTGACGGTGACCGGTGGATCGTCAACGGCCAGAAAGTATGGACGTCCTCGGCTCACATCGCCGCCCGGGCACTGCTGGTCACCAGGACCGACCCCGACCAGCCCAAGCACAAGGGCCTGACCTACTTCAGCGTGGACATGAAGGCGCCGGGCGTCGAGGTCAGGCCGCTACGGCAGGCGACCGGGGAGGCCGAGTTCAACGAGGTGTTCCTGACCGACGTGGTGATCCCGGATGCCGACCGGATCGGCGACGTGGGCCAGGGCTGGGCCGTCTCGACCGCGACGCTGATGAATGAACGGGTCGCGCTGGGCGCCTTTGTCCTCCCGCGCGAGGGCGGCATGATCGGCTTTTCCGCGAGGACCTGGCGTGAGCATCCGGAACTGCGGACGCCGGGGCTGCATGACCAGCTGCTTCGGCTGTGGGCGGCCGCCGAGGTAGCGAGGCTGGCGGGAGAGCGGCTGCGACAGCAGCTCGCGGCGGGTCAGCCTGGCCCTGAGGGGTCAGGAGCCAAGCTGGTGGCCGCGAAGCTCAACCAGGAGATCGCCGGGTTCGAGGTGGACCTGCTCGGCGCCGGCGGGCTGCTGTACGGCGACTGGACGATGGGGCGGCCGGAGGGCGCCGACTTCTACGGCCGCGACGCCGGTTACCGCTTCCTGCGCTCGAAGGGCAACTCGATCGAGGGCGGGACCTCGGAGATCCTGCGCAACATCGTCGCCGAACGGGTGCTCGGGCTGCCGCGGGAGATCCGGCTGGATAAGGACAAGCCATGGAAGGACCTGCCCAGGTGAGCCAGCAAGCAGAAGCCGTGGTCGAGCCAGCCAGGGCGGCCGATGAAGGCGAAGGCGCGCGCCTGCCCGACATGACCTACACCGAGCAGGAGACCGAGCTGCGGTCGGCGGTCAGGTCGGTGCTCGAGGACCGTGCCGATTTCAACGCAGTGCTGGCGCGGACCGAGACGGCTGACACCTACGACACCGCACTATGGCGGACGCTGGCGGCCGAGGTCGGCTGCGCTGGCCTGCTGATCCCTGAGTCGCTCGGCGGTGCGGGGGCGTCGTTCCGCGAGGCGGCGGTCGTCTCGGAGGAAGTCGGCCGGTCGGTCGCGCCAGTTCCGTTCCTGGGCAGCGCGGTACTCGCCACTGTGGCGCTGCTCTCGGTTCAGAGCGACGGTGAGGTCGGCGCCGAGCATGTGGGGGAGCTGCTGACCGACTTGGCTGCGGGAACGGTCAGCGCCGCGCTTGCCCTTCCGTTCGCTTCTGTGCCAGGGGACAGGGTCAAGCCGACGGTGCGGATTGGGCCGTCAGTCGAGGGCGACGCCGATGGGATCTATCGGCTGTCCGGCCAGGTGTCTGGCGTGGCTGACGCTCTGCCAGCGGACCTGCTGATCGTGCCGGGCGACGGGGTCCCGCCCGGGCTCTTTGCTGTGCGGGCCGACGACACCGGCCTGACCAGGACGCCGGTGGTGTCGCTCGACATGACTAGGCAGCTGTGTGACCTGCGGCTGGAGAACGTGGTGGGCAGGCGGATCGCGGCTGGCCCGCAGGCCGGCCGGGCGGTGGCCGCCGCTCTCCAGGCCGGCGCGGCGATGCTGGCGGCGGAGCAAGTCGGCCTGGCCGACCGCGCCCTGGAGATAACGCTGGCCTACGCCAAGCAGCGGTACCAGTTCGCCAGGCCGATCGGATCGTTCCAGGCGATCAAGCACCGGATGGCCGACTGGTGGGTGGCCGTGACGCAGGCGCGGGCAGC
>DASWGE010000122.1:0-6901 GCA_036393895.1 Streptosporangiaceae bacterium
TAGCGAGCCCGCAGGTCCGCGACGTCCAGCAGGATGCCCTCGCCGGTCACTGCGTGCCCCCGGCGCCCCCGGCGCCCCCGGCATCATCCCGATGACAGGCAACCGCGTGTGCCGCCGCCGCGCCGTCGAGTGCGCCCGCGACCCGCAGGAGCGGGCGCTCCTGCTCGCACCGCTCGACGACCGAGTCGCACCTGGGCAGGAACGGGCAGCCGACGACCGGCTCGTCCAGCCTTGGCGGCGCGCCGGGGATGGACGCCACCGCGCCCGTGCCATAGAGATCGGGCGTCGCGGCGAACAGCAGCCTGGTGTACGGATGCCTGGTGCAGTGGAACAGGTCGTCGGTCGTCCCCGTCTCGACGATCTCGCCGGCATACATCACGGCGGCGCGCTGGCAGACTTGCGCGACGACGGGCAGGTCATGAGTGACAAGCATGAGCGCGAGGCCGAACTCGTCGGACAAGCCGACCAGCAGGTCGAGTATCTGTGCCTGCACCATCACGTCCAGCGCGGTGGTCGGCTCATCCGCGAGCAGCACCTTAGGCTCGCAGGCCAGCGCCATCGCGATGGCGGCACGCTGGCGCATCCCGCCGGAGAACTCGTGCGGGTATCTGCTGCCCGACGACGCCGGGATCCCGACGAGCTCGAGCAGTTCGCCGGCCCGCTTCCGCGCTGCGGCCGCCGAGCTCCCACCATGAAGCACGATCGGCTCCGCGATCTGTGACAGCACGGTGCGCACCGGGTTGAGCGCGTTCATGGCGCCCTGGAAGACCATCGCCAGGTCGGTCCACCGGTGCGGCCGGACCGAGTCCTCGCCGCCGGTGAGTATGTTCGTCCCGCCCAGCCTGACCTCGCCGGCCACCGACGCGTTGGGCGGCAGCAGCCCCATCATCGCCAGGATGCTGGTCGTCTTGCCGCAGCCCGACTCGCCGACCAGGCCGAACCGCTCGCCGGCGTCGAGATCGAAGCTGACCCCCTGCACAGCGTGCAGTTCGCCGCCGCCCGGCAGCGTGAACCAGACGTTCAGGTCGGCCACCTCGAGCAGGCTCATCGCTGTCCGCCGCTCATATCGCGCCGCTCATATCGCACCCGGCCCGCGGCCCGCCAGCGGCCGGAGCGCCCAGCGCCGCGAGGACAAATGCGCGACCTTCAGCCTCGGGTTGAGCGCGTCCTCGATGGCCTGGCCGAGCAAGAAACACCCCATGATCAGCAGGGTGATTACCAAACCATCGGGGACGATCGCCCACCAGGCGCCGGCGCTGACAGCGGCCCGGTCAAAGGCGTGCTCGAGGATGGTCCCCCAGGTGGTGGTTGTCGGGTCCTCGAGGCCAAGGAAGGCAAGCGCGGTCTCCAGGTAGATCGCCACCGCGACGGTGAGCACGGTGTTGGCCATCAGCAGCGGCCCGACCTGGGGCAGGATGTGCCTGCCGATGATTCTCGCGTGGCTGGCCCCGATGGACCGCGCGCGCTTGATGTAGACCCGTTCTTTGACGCTCATTACCTGGGCCCGAATGATTCTTGCCGTCGTCGCCCACTCCAGGATGGCGATGACCGCGATCACGTGGCCCAGGCTTGGTCCCCATACGTCGGCGATGACCATGGCGAACGCGAGGTCGGGGATGACCAGCAAGTAGTCGGTGATCCGCATCAGCGTGATGTCGAGCCACCGGCCGAAGTAGCCGGACGCGATGCCGACTCCGCCGCCGATCAGCATGGCGATCAGTGTGGCGGCGAAGCCGATGATCAGCGAGATCCGCCCGCCGGAGATGATCTCGCTGAGCATATCGATGCCGCCGTCGTCGCAGCCGAACCAGTGGCTCGCCGACGGCGGCGCGAAGACCGCGCAGGTCCGCGCCGTGGTGGAGTACGGCGCGATCAGCGGGGCGGCGATGGCCAGGATGACGAAGAACGCGATGATCCCCAGGCCGAGCGCGGCCGCCTTGCGCTCGGTGATCGCCTGCCGGATCAGCCCGGCACGGCTGCGGGCGACCGTCCCGGTCAGGCCTGCCTCGGTCGCGATCGCGCTCATTGGCTGATCCTCGGATCGAGCTTGAAGTAGGCGAGGTCGGCAAGCAGGTTCACCACGACGACCGAGACGGCCAGGATCAGGAAGCCGCCCTGCAGCATCGGGTAGTCGCGCTGGTTGATGGCCTGCCAGAGCGCCTGGCCGATGCCGGGCCAGGAGAAGATGTACTCGACTAGGATCGCGCCGCCGACGATCCAGCCGATCGACAGCGCGACCAGCGTGGCGATCGGCAGCAGCGCGTTCCGCACCACGTGCCTGGCGATGATCCGCCGGTCCGTCAGGCCCTTGGCCCTGGCGGTCAGCACGTAATCCTCGCCGAGGGTCTCCAGCATCGAGGACCGCATGATCAGGGTGAACTCGCCGTACAGGGTCAGCAGCAGCGTCAGGGCAGGCAGGATCAGGTGCAGCCCGATGTCCTGCAGTCTTGCGATACTCGACTGCGGTCCGAATACGCCCGCGTACGGGTTCTCCATCCCGGAAGTCGGCAGCAGGCCGCCGAGCAGGATCAACAGCATCAGGCCCAGGAACTGGGTCGGGAACGCGTAGAACGCGATCGCCAGGTTGGTGCTGACATGGTCGGCCGCCGAACCCCGGCGCCAGGCGGACAGGATGCCCGTCGCGATGCCCACCGCGATCGCGCCGAGCGTGCCAATGGTCACCATCGGGATCGTGTTCTTCAGGTCATTGAGCAGCAACTGCGACACCGGCTGCTGCGTCGCGAACGAGACGCCCATGTTGCCGCGTGCCAGCTCGCGCAGGTAGATCAGGTACTGCTCCCATTTCGGCTTGTCGAGGCCGAACTGGACGGTCAGCGCGTGCCTCAGCTGCGAGGTGGCGTGCGGAACCCTGGCCAGATCGGATACGACATTGCCCGGGAGCACCCGGAACAGGAAGAAGTTGATGGTGATAGCGATGAAGATCGTCAGCAGCGCGAACCCGGCCCGCCTGATGACATAGTCCGCACCGCGCATGACAGGGCCTGCCAGCCCCTAGGCGTGGTGGACCCGGAGCAGCGTCTGGGTGGACAGCGAGTTCACCGAGCCCATGACGGGCGAGACCGTGAACCCGGCCCATTTCACCGAGTGCGCCTCGATGATGTCCGGGTAGTCGAGGATGATGTACGGCTTGGCGGCGTAGATGTACTGCTGCATCTGCCAGATCAGTGCGCGCCGTGCCGAGGTGCTGATCAGCGTGCTCTGCCTGGCGTACATCCGGTCGTAGGCAGGATTGCAGTAGCCGCTGTCGCTGTTGTTGCCCAGCTGCGCGCAGGTCAGGACCGACAGCATGAAGTCCGGGTCGACCGGCGGTACCCAATCCCACATCGCCATGTCGAAGGTCTGGTACTTGCTGTTCGGCGCGGAGATCGCGTTGAAGGTCGCGCTGTCGTCCATGTTCTGCTGGGTGATCGAGATGCCGACCTTCTGCAGGTCCGACTGCATGATCTGGAAGGTGCGGTCGCCCGTGCCCCGCTCGTCGGGCGGGAAGATGACCTTGTAGGACATCGGGTGGCCGCCCGCGATCCGCACCCCGTTCGGCCCCATCTTGTCGCCGGCGGCGTCGAGCAGGTGATTGGCCTTCGCCAGGTCAAACGGCAGCACCTTGACGTTGGCGTCGTGCCAGGAGCCGTCCGCCGGAGCGATGATCGTGCTGCCCGGCTGGGCCAGCCCGAGCCAGGCGGTCTTGATGATCTGGCTGCGGTCGGTGGCGTATTCGATCGCCTCGCGCACCCGCGGGTCGAGCAGTTCCCGGTGCGTGGTCTTGTGCGGGTTGGTGTTGATGATGAAGGTCTTCATCGATATCGACGGCGTGGTCGTCACCACGAAGCCGGCCTTCTTGAGCGCGGTGACCGCGGTCGGCGGGGTGTACTCGCCGATGAAGTCGACCTGGCCGTCCTTCAGCGCCTGGACCATGGCGTCGGCGTTGGAGAAGAACTGCAGCCCGAAGCCCTCGATCTTCGGCTTGGGGCCCCACCAATTTGGATTCCCCTTGAACAGGGCGTACTGGTTGGCCTTGTACCTGACAAGCTCGAACGCTCCGCCGGAGACCATGGGCTTGCCGTTCGCGGGAGGCACGTTCGGGAAGGTCTTGATCTTGGCGCCGTTGCCGGTGAAGTACGGCGCCCACACTTGTTTCGGCAGCACGGACATGCCCTGCATCTGCTCGAGCACGTTCGCCACCGCGGTGGAGTACCTGATGACGAGGGTGGTCGGGTTCGGCGCCGACGCCCCGATCATGTGCTCGAGGAGCCCCGCCCACTGGCCAGCGGGCCCATTCTTGTACTTCATGACCTCGTTGATGGTCCAGGCCACGTCGGCCGCCGTCAGCGGCTTCCCGTCCGACCAGTGGGCGTGCGGGACCGTGTGGAACGTCCAGGTCCGGCCGTCAGCCGAGGTCGACCAGCTGCGGGCGAAGTCAGGTGCGATGCCGAGAGTGGAGTTGTACTGCACGAGCTGCGGATAGATGTACTCGTAGACGGCGTAAGAGTAATCGGACTGCGCGACAAACGGGTTCATCGAGTCGATCGGGTACGTCGTTCCGATGTGCAGGACGCCGCCGGCTGAACCGGAACCCGTTCCCGAACTACCGCACGACGCGAGCGCGACGGCCGCCACCACCGCCAGCGGCGCGGCGACTGCGATCCGGATATGTCCTGCTCGCAGGCGCATAGGGAGTTCCCCTCACAGAGCGAACGCGCCAGGTGGCTGGCTGGCAGTCATCCGCTGACCCAGCGGTCCTCGCCGCTAGGCTCGCAGACAATATACAGAGTATGAGGACTACCTTGAACCGCGTCAATCCGGTTTGAAGGCAGACTAACCCGCCCACTGCTCCAACCAGCGCAGCAATGCCCGCGCCGGAGATCCCGTCGCCCCTTCTGGCCACCCATCGCCTGGGCGGTCCAAGTAGGCGGTCGAGCCGTTGTCGATATGCATCCACGGCCGGTCGCCGGTGAATTCCCGCAGATACGTCGCGGCCATCACGGTCGTGTCCGGAACGCCGGCCGGCGTATTGCGGACATCGGCCGCAGCCGACGCGAAGTACCTGCGGTACGCCCTGGGCAGCGGCAGGTGCCAGCCAGGGTCGCCCGCCTCGCGGCCCGCGTCGACGAGCAGGCCAATCTGCTGCTCGTCCGTGCCCAGGACCGCCCACAGGCCCTCGCCGAGACCAGCGGCGTCGGTTAGCGTGGCAACGTCGACCAGCACGGCCGGATTGCGTTCGGCCAGGTAGGCGAGGGAATCTGCGATGATCAGCCTGCCCTCGGCATCGGTGTCCCTGACCTCCGAGGTCTTGCCTCCCCGGTGCGTGATCACGTCACCGGGGCGCTGCGCCGCCCCGCCTGGCATGTTCTCGGCGAACGGGAGCACCGCGTCGATGTTGACGGGCAGGCCGAACTCGACGGCGCCGCGCAGCACGGCCATGATCGAGGCGGCACCGGCCATGTCGGACTTCATCCACTCGATCTCGGCGTCCCGCTTCAGGTTCAAGCCGCCTGAGTCAAAGGTGATGCCCTTGCCGGTCAGGCCGATCACCGGAGCATCACCGCCGCCGCGATAGGACAGTTCGACCAGCCTGGGCTCGTTCCTGCTGCCCTGGCCGACGCCGAGGATCCCGCCGAAGCCGCCCGCCGCTAGGTCCGGCACAGTCATCACCGAACAGGCCAGCCCGTGCGTGTCGGCTAGCTCGTGGGCCTGGTTCGCCATGTCATCGGGTGTGGTATCTGATGGCGAAGCGTTCACCATGTCCCTGACCCAGTTGGTGAGCTCTGCCATGGCCTGGCCGCGCCGCAGGCCGGCGCCCACGGCCGCCTCTCTGGCACCGCTCGTGAGGACGCTGACATGCTCAAGGATGGGCGGGCGCCAGCCTGGGGCCACCGGCTGGCGCCGGTATCTGTCGAACTGGTACGCGCCGAGCAGCAGACCCTCGGCGAATGCGGCCGCGACGGCCTGGTCGGCATCAGGCAGCGCTACCGCGATCCGCGCGGCCTTGCTCATCTCGCCCGCCGCCCGCATGGCAGCCTGCCTGACGGCACCAGGACCGGCCTGCTCTCTGACACCGAACCCGACGAACAGCACCCCGGACGCGGCAAGCCTGCCGAGGGCCAGCGTCGCGAACGTGTCGCCGATCTCCCCCGTGAAACCGCGCGCGCCTAGTGTCGCGGCCAGATCGATACCGAGTGCTGTGGCTGCCTCCGCAGCGGCCGGCCCAGGTACTGGCGCGGACCCCGAGTCGGAATGGCACGGCACGACTAGCAGGTCCGCCTGAGCCTGGGTCAAGCGGTCGCTAGCCGCCTCGAAGCTGATCACAGGCTCACACTATGGGCTCGCCTGGCGGGACTCGCATACCAGGCCAAAGAAATTGAGTATGCAGAGTATACAGGGTACGATCCGGCTGACGCCGGGCACATGCGGGAGCGACGTGACGTTCGACACCAGATATACGGCCTGGACGAGCCGTTCGCGGGAGCTCTTCGAGCAGGCCAGCGAGGTCATCCCCGGTGGGGCGGGGAGCAGCGCGAGAACCGCGAAGTTCGGCTGGGTGCCGTATCCGCCATTCATGACCCACGGCACGGGCTCGCGGATCTACGACGCGGACGGCCACGAGTACGTGGACTACCTGCTCGGGCTCGGGCCGATGATCCTGGGCCACCGGCATCCGGTCGTGACGGCTGCCGTGGCGGCTGCGATCACTGAGTACGGAACCTGCCCCGGACTGCCGTATCCGCTGGAGATCGAGGCGGCACGTAAGGTCGTCGATGCCGTACCGGGCGTCGACATGGTCAGGTTCACCAACTCGGGCAGCGAGGCCGTAGGCAGCGCCGTCAGGATCGCCCGCGCGTATACCGGGCGCAGGCTGGTGATCAGGTTCGAGGGCCACTACCAC
>DASWGE010000123.1:0-3500 GCA_036393895.1 Streptosporangiaceae bacterium
CGGTCCCGGTCTCGCACGCTGCCCGACTGCCGGTACGACGTGCCATCAGCCTCGATCGCCAGCACCATCCGATCCGCGTCATCGGGATGCGCGGCCGCGAAATCGACCCGGTATCCGCCGACACCGTACTGCGGCACGACGGTGATGCCGCAGGCGGCGAGGCGGTCCCGAACGTCGGACTCGAACGGGTTCAGGTCGCCGCCGCCCGAGGTGGCCGATGAGGTCCCGCCCGAGCCCGCGTACTCGAGGTAATCGGCGAGCAGCTTCGCCCCGGCCTTGGTGAGCCGATCCGGGTCGACGTCCTGACTGGAGAACGAGCTCACCAGCGTGAGGTTGTGCTTCGCCCTGGTAGCGGCCACGTTCAGCCGACGCTCGCCGCCGTCGCGCAGCAGCGGTCCCCACTGGTACCGCATCCTCCCGTCCGGGTGCTTGCCGTAGCCGATGGAGAGGATGATCGCGTCGCGCTCGTCGCCCTGAACCCGCTCCAGGTTCTTAACGAAGAACGGCTCGGCTTGGTCTTCGGCGAAGAACGACTCGAGCTCAGGGTGCCGTGCCAGCTCACGCCTCAGCGCCGTGTCAATCCGCTCGGCATGCTTGATCCCGAGCGCGATCACGCCGAGCGATTGGTCTGGCCTCGTCCTGGCATGTTCACAGATGAGCTCGACCACCTGCTCGACCTCGGCGGTGACCGAGACCTCCTGTCCTGGCTCCCGCGTCTGCTGGACCACGACATGGCGGAGGCAGTCGTCGCGGGCCACGCCCGGGAACGTGGTCAAGGCCCCGCCGTAGATGCGAGTGTTCGAGAATGCCACCAGCCGCTCGTCCCTGCTGCGGTAGTGCCAAGCGAGCGGCCATGTCGGCAGCAGCGGCCGGAGCGCGTCGAGCACGGACTCGAACCCGGCCCCGAACGAGACCAGGGTCTCGTCGTCTTCGTCGCCGAAGTCGTCGTCGCCGTCGCCGACCTGCCGGAAGAAGTTTGTGGGCGGGAGCTGCCTGTCGTCGCCGGCTACCACGATCTGGTGGCCGCGCATGACCGACGGGATCGCGTCGGCAGGCACGATCTGGCTGGCCTCGTCGAAGATCACGACATCGAACAGCCTGGTCGGCGGCAGCACCTGGCTGACCATCAGCGGCGACATCGCCCAGCACGGCTTGAGTGCGAACAGCACGTCGGGCGTCTGGTCGAGCAGCCGCCGCAGCGGCAGGTGACCCCGGCGCAGCGCCGCCTGCTTACGGATCACCCTGGCCTGCAGCGGGTGCTGGTCCTGCGCCTCACGCAGCCGCTCGGCCCAGGCGTGTCTGACCCGGCGCCGGTTGGCCTTGAGGTACTCGACGTCGCGCCCGCGGAAGTCGCTGGCGACCTCGTCAAGCGCGCTGCCACGCTCGGCGGCGTACCTCGGATCACGGACCTTGATCTGATCCAGGATCGAGGAGTGCCAGGCGTGATCGAAGGCAGCAGCAGCGAGGTCAGGGCTGGCCTCGCAGCGGCCGAGCTCGTCGAGCAGGGGCGCCAGGCCCAGGTCGTCGAACCTGGCGGCGAGCTCGTACAGCCTGGGCAGCTTCCAGGCCGTGTCCTCGTCGGCGGCTAGCGCGGATAGCTGGCCAGCCACATCGTCGGCTGACAGCCGTACCCGGGCGCGCAATGCGTCCAGCTTCCGGGAGGAGTCCGCATGAAGTTCAGCGAGCTCAACAAGACCAGCGGGGACCGTGGGCAGCGAGCCCGCGTCCGGGTTGCCAGTTCCCTCGGCTTTCCTAGCCCGCTTCCAGTCAGCAAGCTGCCCGGCCGCCGCCTTCAGCAGTGCGGCCAGCTCCTCGCGGGCCGGCTTGCCTGGGCCTCGGTAGAGCCGCTGGCCCTCCTTCTTCAGCCTGCGCCGTTCGCCGAGCGATCCGCTGCTCGTGCCGGCCAAGGCGTCGGCCAGGGCCTGCGGGTTAGCTCCGTAGACGGAAGCGTCAAGCAGCGCGGCCGTTCGCTTGATCCCCGCGTACAGGGCCATTCTGGCCAGCGCATCCGCGTAGCCGGCCGGCGCCCGCAGGCCGAGCGCGCCGCTGGCCCTTGCGTGCCGGTCCATCAGCCGCGGCAGGTCATAGCTGCTGAGCTGGACGGCCAGGTGGTACGCCTCGCGGGCCTCCTCCGGCGTGCGCAGGGCGGCGCCGAACCACGGCGTCGAGCCTGGGCGCATGGTGAAGCCGCCAAGGTGCGCGAACTCGCGCAGCTCATCCCTGATCTGGTCGGCCTCGATCGCTGTGATCCGCTCTGGTGCGGGCAGCCGCACCGAGTTACGCGCTTCCTCCGGAACTCCGAGCAGCGCGGACTGGACGGCGAACGGGGTCAGTCCCCAGGGCGGATGTGCCTCGTGCAGCGCCGTGACATGGTCGGACAGCCGCCGCTGACGCTCGGCCAGCCTGCGGCGCAGGCTTGTGTCATCCGGAGTGGTCGTCTGCTGCGCGACATCGAGGCTGGCACCGAGGTCGGCAGCGATCCGCTGCCTATCCCTCGTCCCTTCATGAATGTCCAGGACGAGCTCACCTAGGTCGACGGCCTTGAGCCGGGACAGCACCGCGTCGATGGCCGCCCGCTTCTCGGCCACGAACAGCACCTTCCTACCCCGGGCAACCAGCGCCGCGGTCAGGTTGGCAATGGTCTGGCTCTTGCCTGTTCCCGGCGGCCCGTGGATCACCAGGCTGTGACCGGACAGCACCGCCGCGATCGCGCTGCGCTGAGACGAGTCGGCGTCGAGGACGGAATAGTCGGCATCCGGCGAGTCGAGCACCGGGGCAGCAGCATCGTCGGCCGACAGCAGTTCCTGCGCCTCCGGGTCGCCGGCGATCGCGGCGACAACGTCACTGTCGGCAAGCAGTTCGGCCGCGTTCTGGATATCGCGGACCATCGGCAGCTTCGCGTAGGTGAAGGTGCCGATGACCTTCCTGTCGATGATCGCGAAGCCGGGGACCTCGGCGGCCTCGGCAGCCGCGGTCAGTGCGCGGTACAGGCGGTCCCCGCGTAGGTCGGCCAGCTTGTCGGTGGCCGCCCCGTAGGCGGTGGTCAGCTTGTGCAGCAGAACGGGGTTCACCTCGGGCTCGTCGTCGAGCAGGAGATCGAAGTCGTCGTGCCTGGCCCTGGTCGGGGTGATCGTCAGGCCGCGGAGAAGGACCGGCGCAGCGGGCTGGAGAAAGAGTTCGTCCCAGCGCGCCATCCCGACAGCCAGGTATCCCGCCCTGATGCCGCGCTCCTCGAGCAACTCCCTGGCCTTGCGGTAGATCACCTGAATCCGGCGGATCGCGTCGGCGCGGATATCGACGTCGCGGAACAGCTTGGTCAGCCTGATCGATCCGGTGGTCAGCAAGTGCTGGAGCGCTTCCGGGTCCGCCTGGGCCAGGTCAAGCGTGCCGGAGCGGCGGTCTTTGAAGTACAGCAGCGTGTTCCGCCCGCCCAGGTCGGTGAGGGCGGCCGCCCAATGCTCCTGTGCGGCCTGAATCAGCTCCGTGCGCCGATCGGCGGC